>DATART010000290.1:0-2600 GCA_036264035.1 Thermoanaerobaculia bacterium
GAAGGCGGCATCACAGTTCGTTTCGTGCCGAGCAACCTGACCGCACCCGTCACCGCGGGCCAGCAGGTCGGAATGGCGATCGTCAATCAAGGCGGGCAACAGATCGGGCGAGTGCCGGCGATGGCGCAGACCGCAGTCGAAAAGCAGCCGTGGTGGAAGAAGTTCTGGCCGTTCTAGGCCGGCACGGCCGGCTGCGTTGGTTGCCCAAGGCTCCGGCTGCGGTGCGTACTATTTGAAGGTAACGCGGCGGTCTTCGATGAAGTAGGTTCGTGACGCCAGCTTCACCAACGCCTCCACGTACGCGGTGTGCTCCTCGCTGAGGATGCGCGCGGCAAGCGTGGAGGCGTCGTCGTACGGACGGACTTCCACCGCGCGCTGCACGATGATCGGACCGGCGTCGAGATTCTCGTCGACAAAATGCACCGTGCAACCGGAGACCTTGACCCCATACGCGACCGCTTGCGCCTGCGCGTCCACGCCGGGAAAGGCCGGCAGCAACGATGGATGAATGTTGAGGATGCGCCTCGGATACGCCGCGATGAATGCCGGCGATAGCAGCCGCATGTAGCCGGCCAGCGCGATGAAATCGGGCCGTGCGCTCTCAAGAACCGACAGCACCGCCGCTTCGTGCGTAGCGCGGCTGTCAAACGCGCGATGATCGATGACATGAGCCGGCAATCCAGCTGCTCGCGCGTGCTCGATGCCGGGCGCATTCGGACGATTCGAAATCACACAGACGATTTCCGCATCAAGCTCACCACGGACGATCGCATCGTGAATCGCGGCGAAATTCGAACCGCGGCCGGACAGGAGAATGGCTAACCGCACGTCACTCGATCCACGAAGCAAATCCCGCCGGCGGACGGTCGTAAACGACTTTCCCGCTTCCCTTCACGACGTTCCCGATGAAGAAGAACTTCTGGCCGATCTGTGCGAAGTGGCGGGCGATGGGATCGACGTGTTCTTTGCCGGCGATGAGCATCATCCCGATACCCATGTTGAAGACGCGCAGCAGTTCGTCACGTTCGACGCCGCCGTGCTGCGCCAGGAACCGAAACGTCGGCAGCACCGGCCACGAGCCGAGCTTGATGTGCGCATCGAGCGAGTCGGGGAGCACGCGCGGAACGTTGTCGGTCAATCCGCCGCCGGTGATGTGCGCGAGCGCGTGAATGGCGCGCTGCTCGACGAGCGGAATCAGCGGCTTGAGATACGAAATGTGCGGCGCCAATAACGCCTCCCCGATCTTTCCAATTTCCGGCAGGATCGTTTGATGATCGTGCCCGAGCTGGTCGAAGAAAATCCGCCGCGCCAGCGAGTAGCCGTTCGTGTGCAGGCCGGCGGACGGCAATCCGATCAGGACGTCGCCTTCGCGTACGTCCTTTCCGGTGAGGACGTTCTTCTCGTCGACGACCCCGACGATGAAGCCGGCGATGTCGTAGTCGTCGTCGCCGTAGAAGCCCGGCATCTCCGCCGTTTCGCCGCCGATGAGAGCACAACCATTCTCGCTGCACGCGCGCGCCATGCCGCGCACCACGTCGGTCATCACGGCGGGGCGCAGCTTCCCGGTCGCGTAGTAGTCGAGAAAAAACAGCGGACGCGCGCCCTGGACGAGGATGTCGTTGACGCAATGGCAAACCAGGTCGTAGCCGACCGTGTCGTGAACCTTCATCGCCTGCGCTACGCGCAGCTTCGTGCCGACACCGTCCGTCGACGAAACCAGTACCGGCTTCTCGATGCCGTCGAACGACGCGCGAAAGAGTCCGCCGAACGATCCGATGTCCGAGATCACCGGCGGCGTGAATGTTCCCCGCGCAATCCGGCGAACTTCGCGCAATGCTTCGTCTTGCGCATCGATGTTCACACCCGCGTCGCGATACGACGATTTGTCAGCCACGAATGGCAGTGTATCAAGCACCTATAATCGCGACCTCTTGGCCCAGTTCCTCCTGATCACTACGCTCCTCTCCATCGCCGGCATCATTGCCACCGGCGTCCTCGGCTTCACCGCCGCGCCGGGCCACATCGCCACGCATATTTTCTGCGCGCTCGGCACCGTCATCGTCGGCCTCTTCTCACAATCAATGACGATGTTCTTCTTCATCGGCACGGGCAAAGAAATCAAGGACGCCGCGAACAATGACGCTGAGGTCGTACAGCGGACGAAGGCATTCAAGACGAAGGTGTTCCCGACCGCGATGTACGCAATGGCCGCGCTGATGGTGACCTTCATCATGGGTGGCGGCGTGGCATCCGGGAAGACGCCGCACTGGCTGCACATCACCTTTTTCGCCGCCTCGGCCGCGATGTACGGCCGCGCATACTGGTTCCAGCTTCAGGCGATGCTGGAGAACGCGGCGCTGATGGAGAAGTATCTGAGCGAGTAGTGAGCTGTCATCCTGATCCCGCGAAGACGGACGACGGATCTAAAGTTTCGCGGCTCCGTCTGGAACCGGGGGATTCAACGCAGCCCGCGCATCTTGAGATCCTGGCTGACAGACTCTCATATCAGATGGCTCCGTTTTTCCGGGAGCACACCAGATCCTCCGAGAATGATCCGCGATCATCCGAGAATGATCCGCGATCCTCCCAGAATGATCCGC
>DATART010000299.1:0-4942 GCA_036264035.1 Thermoanaerobaculia bacterium
CCATTCTCGAATGGTGACGCGCCATTCTCGAATGGTGACGCGCCATTCTCGAGGAGTCAGCGGATCATTCTCGAATGATCGCCGATCATTCTCGGAGGATCGCGGATCATTCTCGGAGCATCGCGGATCATTCTCGGAGCATCGCGGATCATTCTGGGAGGATCGCGGATCATTCTCGGATGGTCGCGGATCATTCTCGAATGGTCGCGGATCATTCTCGGATGATCGCGGATCATTCTCGGAGGATCGCGGATCATTCTCGGAGGATCGCGGATCATTCTCGGAGGATCTGGTGTGCTCCCGGAAAAACGGAGCCATCTGATATGAGAGTCTGACAGCCAGGATGACAGTGCGCTCAAAACTCCACTTAATGCGCGGCGTGCTGTTGCTCGCCGTGATCCTTGCGATGCTCGGCGATGATCTTCTCCTGCAGATTCCGCGGGACTTCCTCGTAGTGCGATGACTCCATGTGGAAGCTGCCGCGGCCTTGCGTGATGGAGCGCAGCGTCGAGCCGTAGGTCAGCATCTCGGACAGCGGTACGCGCGCTTTCACCGTCTGCGCGTCGCCGTCCGCGTCGACGCCTTCCACGCGGCCGCGGCGCGAGTTGAGGTCGCCCATGATGTCGCCGATGTATTCGGCCGGCGCGGTGATGTCGACGTGCATGATCGGCTCGAGCAGCGTGGCGCGGGCCTGGCCCATCGCTTCCTGATAGGCAAGGGAGCCGGCGATCTTGAACGCCATTTCGGACGAATCGACGTCGTGGTACTGCCCGTCCTTCAGCCGGACGCGGAAGTCGACCATCGGGAAGCCGGCCAGATACCCTTTCTTGCGGGCGTCCTGGATGCCTTTTTCGACAGCCGGGATGTACTGGCGCGGGATGGAGCCGCCGAAAATCTCGTCGACGAATTCGAAGTCGCCGCCGCGCGGCAGCGGCTCGACGGTGATCTTGCAATCGGCAAACTGTCCGTGGCCGCCGGACTGCTTTTTGTGCCGTCCGTGCGCGTCGGCCGGCTTGGTGATCGTTTCTCGGTACGGAACTTTCGGCGGATGGAGGATCACGTCGACGCCATATTTTTTCTTCAGCTTCGACACGACGATCTCGACGTGGAGCTGCCCCTGGCCGGAGATGAGGAACTCTTTCGTCTGCTCATCGCGCCCGAACTTGATCGATGGATCCTCTTCGATGATGCGGCCGATAGCGACGCCGAGCTTGTCCTCATCGCCGCGCGCCTTCGCTTCGACCGCGAACGAGATGGCGGCCTCGGGATAGTGAATGTGTTCGAGAACGATCGGATGCTGGTTCGTTGCGAGCGTGTCGCCGGTGTGGACGTCTTTCAGCTTCGCCACCGCGCCGATATCGCCGGCGCGCAGCTCCGGAACAGGAACCTGCTGCTTGCCCTGAATGAGCTGCAGCTTGCCGACGCGCTCTTCGTGATCCTTGCTCGTGTTCCAGTACGGGTGATCCGACGTGAACGTGCCGGAGTAGACGCGGAAGAGCGAAACGCGGCCGGAGAAGGGATCCGAGAAAGTCTTGAACACGAGCGCCGACGGGAAGGCCTCGGCGCGGCGATCGAACGTCGTCGGCTCGCCCTTCTTGTTCTTGCCCTCGACGGTTTTCAACTCGTCCGCGGGCGGCAGCAGCGCGACGATGCAATCGAGAATGGCGTGGCCGCCGATGTTGTGCGCCGCCGAATCGAGCACCACCGGGAAAATCTCATGATGACCGACCTCGCGCTTGAGTCCATCGAGCAGCTCTTCCTGCGATAGCCCGCCCTGATCGAAGAAGCGCTCCATGAGCGTGTCGTCGCCCTCGGCGACCTTCTCGATCAGCTGCGCGCGGTAGTCGTCGGCCTCGGCTTTCAACTCCGAGGGGATGTCGATCGTTTCGTACTTGCCCGAACCGTCCGTCGCGTACTTCCACGCTTTCATCGACACGAGATCGATGACGCCGTTGAAGTCTTTTTCCTCGCCAATTGGAAGCTGAATGGGGACGACATTCTTGCCGAACTTCTTCTGCAACACTTCGAGCGTGCGCGCGAACGAGGCGCGCTCGCGGTCCATTTTGTTGATGACGATGAGGCGTGGAAGCTCGAACTCCTCGGCGAACTTCCACACGCGCTCGGTCGACACTTCCACGCCCGTAACTCCGCTGACGACGACCGCGGCAGAGTCGGCCACGCGCAGAGCCGTGCGCGCTTCCATGACGAAGATGCCGAAGCCCGGCGTGTCGATGAAATTGATTTTCGTGTTCTGCCACTCCGCGAACGCGATGGCCGTGGAGATGGAGTGCTTGCGATCGATTTCGTCCTGATCGAAGTCGGTGACGGTCGTGCCGTCGTCGATCCTGCCCAACCGCGTGATGGCGCCGGCGTTGAACAGAAGCTGCGTAACCAGCGTCGTTTTTCCGGTGTCGTTGTGGCCCACAACGGCCACATTCCGGATCTCAGAACCCGAATAGACCTTCATGTTGGCTTGCCTCGCTTGGGGATTTCACAAAAGGAGGTGAATCATATTAGAAAGAGTGACGGGTGGGTTTGTCATCCCGTTTGTCATCCTGAGGCTGCCGCAGGCACGCAGCCGAAGGCGGAGATGCCGGAGGACGCCGAAGGATCTCAAGATGCGCAACTCCGGCTGGAACCCGCTGGGATTCAACGCAGTTTGGGAAGCTTGAGATCCTTCGCCGTCCTGCGCCGTTCCGGCTTTCGCCTATGCAGCTTCGGCGGCTCAGGATGACAATCCACTCTTCACCCTTCGGTTCACGTTTATGATTGGCGGCTCATGAAGCTCGGCCGGTATGAGATCGTTCGCGAGCTCGGCAAAGGAGCGATGGGCATCGTCTATCTGGCGAAGGACCCGCTCATCGGCCGGCTCGTCGCACTGAAAACGATACGCCCCTCGGCCCATGCCGACGACGAAGACACTCGCGAGTTCCAGCAGCGCTTCGTGCGCGAGGCCCAGGCTGCCGGCATTCTCAATCATCCGTCGATCGTCACCGTGCATGACATCGGTCAGGACGAGCCGTCGGGCATGTCCTTCATCGCCATGGAGTTTGTCGAAGGGCAGAACCTGAAAGAGGTATTGGCCCAGGGACGCCCGCTCTCGTTCGAGCAGGCCGCGGACATCTGCGCGCAGGTCGCCGAGGGACTCGATTTCGCGCACGCGAAGGGGATCGTGCATCGCGATGTGAAGCCGGCGAACATCATCCTGCTGGAAGGCAACCGCGCGAAGATCACCGACTTCGGGATCGCAAAGATCACCTCCGGCGTCGCGAATCTGACGACGACCGGGCAGTTCCTCGGCACGCCCAATTACATGGCGCCGGAGCAGATCAAAGGGACGCCGGTCGACGGACGCAGCGACATTTTCTCGCTCGGCATTTGTCTCTACGAGTGCCTTACGCATCGCAAGCCGTTCGGGGGCGACTCGCTGACGTCGATCTCGTACAAGATCGTGCACGAACCGTTTCCGCCGCTTCACGAGATCAATCCGACGATCCCCGAGGGCTTCGCGGACGTCGTCACGCATTGCCTGGAGAAGGATCCGGCCAAGCGGTTCCAGCGCGGCAAGGACATGGCCAACGCGCTGCGCGCGGTGATGCGCGGCGAGCGGCCGATGCGCTCGAACGAGCCGATGTTCGCCGATGCCACTGTCGTCACGCGCGCCGATCACGAGAAGCTGCCGACGATGGAGATCCCGTTCCCCGAGGCGGAGCACGGAACGACGGTCGAATCGCCGCAGCCGCTCGATACGAATCCTAATCCCGCCAACGCGCGGCAGGCGGTGCCGTCGTCCGCGGTCAAGCCGGCAACGACGCCGAAAGCGCCGTCGAAACCGATTCTGAAACCGCTGCTGACGAAGCGGATCGAACCAATCATCTTCATCGCCATCCCGTGCATCCTTCTGATCATCCTCGGCATCGTCATGCTGGTCATCAACTCGAGAAAAGTGACGGTACCGGTGGTCGACACGCGCGCTGAGGCGAAGGTGGCGAAGGAGCGGAAGCTGCGCGAGGAAGGCAACCGTCTCCTCCGCCAGGGACGCGTGACAGACGCGAACGACCGTTACGAGCAGCTTCTCAAACTCGCGCCGCGGTCGCCGGCGATCACGATGATCGTGCAGAAGTTGTCGCAGATCCGGCAGCAGAATGAAGCGGGGCGGCAGCAATTGGCCGACGGCCAGCAGAAGTTCGAGCAAGGGCTGGCGCTTTACAACCAGAAGAAGTTCGCCGAGTCGATCCCGTTTTTCGACGCGGCCTTTCACATCAATCCGAGTTCGGACGCCGCCGCGCAGTATCTGAAGCTCGCGCAGCAGGAAGACGAGCGGGTGAAATCGGAACGAGCCGCTGCACGCGCGACACGGACGTCGACCCAACCGCGACAGACGCAGACTGCCGCGCCTATTGCGACGACGACGACACGCGCGACCGCGACAACGACGCATCCTGGTCCGCCGCCGATCCAGGCTGCAAGCGGAACGGCGTCGATCACGACCGTCGTGAATAGCACCGTGAGCGACGGCTACATCGTCGTCCGCGCGGGCTCCGACGAAGTGGCGCGCGAGAACCTCTGGGGCGAGCGCCGCATCTTCCACACGCACATCCCGCGGCAGGTGAATGTGACGAAGGAGTTTCCAGCGAAGAACGCCGATCTGGATGTGTGGGTAGTGGTCCCGTCCCTCTCCATCAACGATCATCAGAAGATGCGTGCGCAGAACTTCGAGCCGGGCGTGAACCGCAAACTCGTGGTCAGCATCGATCCGAAGACGAAGAAGGTCGATTACCAGTTCAATTGATCGATGTCATCCTGAGCCGCCGGAGCCGTCGTAGGCGAAGCCGAAGCGGCGGAGGACGGTCGAAGGACCCCCGGCTGTTAACCCGGTTGGGCGGCGGTATGCCGAAGCCACCCGCCCGACCCGTGGTTATCAGCCGGGGATCCTTCGACC
>DATART010000340.1:0-4165 GCA_036264035.1 Thermoanaerobaculia bacterium
TGGGAGTGGGGGGTGGGGAGTGGGGGGTGGGAGATGAAGCGCCGCGAGTAACGAATGTTGCTTCCTCTCTCCCAATCCCCACTCCCCACTCCCTACACCCCATCCGCGTCACGGACGAAAGCCGCGAACGCGTCCTCGCCTTCATCGAAAAAGAATTCGGCCGCATCTGGCGATTCGAAGCGTCGAACGCCGGCGACAACCTTTTCTACGTCGAAGCCGACGGCAACATCGCCGGCTTCGCCGCGCACGACGCCAACAACCGCGGACTCGGCTTCTTCGGTCCGACCGGCGTGGCGCGCCCGCACCGCGGCCGCGGCCTCGGCGCAGCGCTTCTGCGCGCGTCGCTCGCCGACCTCCGCCGCCTCGGCTACGAACGCGCTGTCATCCCCTGGACCGATGCCCTCGATTTCTATCGCAAAGCATGCGGCGCGACCGTGGCGGCACGCTTCGTGACTCTGGCCCGTGATGTAGACTCCGCGCCGTGAAAAAAGAGCCGCAGAAATCGTCGAAACGGCGGCATCGTTTCCTGCCGCTGGCCATCGGCACGAGCGGCAGCGTGGCGTTGGCGGGCGTCGCCTTCTGGTTCTTCAAGAAGCAGGCGGAACAGGTCGTGGCGGGCCGGGCCGACCGCTACGACGACATCATCATGGACGTCGTCCACCGCATCGACAATCCGCCGATGCACGCGGCCATGGACGCGGTCACGCAGCTCGGATCGCACCTCGCCATCGGCAGCGCGGCCGGCATCACCGCGCTGACGATGTGGAAGCAGGGGCGGCGGGAAGATGCCTGGACCGTCGTGATCTCCACCGGCGGCGCGATGGCCATCAATACCCTGCTCAAGAACATTTTCCAGCGCCAGCGTCCGATCGAGCGCGCCCGCCGCATCACGCTGCCGAACTCGCACAGTTTTCCGAGCGGACATTCGCTGCTGTCGGCGGCGACATATCCGATCGTCGCGCATCACTTCGTGCAGCATCGTTCCGTCGCCACGCAGGCGGTCGTGCACACGCTGGCCTCGCTGACGATCCTCAGCGTCGGCTTCTCCCGCGTCTACTTCGGCGTTCACTTTCCCTCCGACGTCTTCGGCGGATTCGCCGCCGGCTTCGGCTGGCTCGGTCTGACGTCGCTGTCGCACACGATGCTCGCGGAGCACGAGTAGCCCGCGAAATCCTCGTAACCCGATCCTCGTTAGGTACCTCGCTATGTCATCCGTCACGCAGACTTACGGCGCCAACACGGCATTCATCGAAGAGCTTTACGAGCGCTACCGCGCCAATCCGGAATCGGTGAGCACGAGCTGGCAGGAGTTCTTTCACGACTACGAGCCGCGCTTCGAGGAAGAGTTCGAAGAAGAGGCGGAAGTGCAAGTCGCCGCCGCCGGCGGCACGCAAGCAGTCGCCGCACCGCCGCCGCAACCGGTAGCTCCGCAACCGGCGGCCGCGCCGCGCCCGACTGCCGTCCCGTCCGATCACACCACCGTCGCGCTTCGCGGCGCGGCCGGGAAGATCGCCCAGAACATGGAGACGTCGCTGACGATCCCGACGGCGACTTCCATCCGCAACATCCCGGTCAAAGTCCTCGAGGAGAACCGGCGCGTCATCAACAACCACCTCACGCTGACCGGCCAGCCGAAAGCGTCGTTCACGCACATCATCGCGTGGGCGCTCGTCAACGCCATCAAGCAGTTCCCGCGCATGAACGCGGCCTTCGCGATGCAGGACACGACTCCCGCGCGCATCGACCGCGAGGATGTCAACCTCGGCATCGCCATCGACGTCGAGCGCAAGGATGGCTCGCGCTCGCTGCTCGTCCCGAACGTCAAGCGCTCGCAGACGATGGACTTCGCACAGTTCCTCAAGGCCTACAACGAAGTCGTTCGCAAGGCGCGCAACTCCACGCTCGAAATCTCCGACTTCGAAGGCACCACCATTTCGCTCACCAATCCCGGCACCATCGGCACCATCGCCTCGGTGCCGCGGCTGATGCAATCGCAAGGGACGATCATCGCCACCGGCCAGATCGACTACCCCGCCGAGTACTCCGCGGCCGACCCTTCGGTCCTCGCCGACCTCGGCATCTCGAAAGTGATGACGATGACGTCGACGTATGACCATCGCATCATCCAGGGCGCGGAATCGGGCACCTTCCTCGCGCGCGTTCACGAGCTCCTCCTCGGCGCGGACGGTTTCTACGAAGCGATCTACCGCGACCTGCGTATCCCGTACGAGCCCGCGGTCTGGGGACGCGATCGCCATCGTCTCAACGCCAGCGAAGACGAGAAAGTCGCGCGCGAAGCGGCCGTCCTGCAGATGATCAACGCGTATCGCGTTCGCGGCCATCTGCTCGCCGATCTCGATCCGCTCGAATACGAAGTCAAACGCCATCCCGAGCTCGATCCGGCCTTCTACGGCCTCACCATCTGGGATCTCGACCGCGAATTCGTCTGCGGCGGTCTTTGCGGCAAGCTCACCGCGAAGCTGCGCGACATCCTCGACACGCTGCGCGAAACGTACTGCGGAAAAATCGGTCCGGAGTACATGCACATTTCCGAGACCGTGCAGAAGAAGTGGCTGCAGGATCGGATGGAGCCGTCGCGCAATCATCAGCCGCTCGACCTTGCCACCAAACGACGCATCCTGATGAAGCTGAATGATGCCGAGGCCTTCGAAAAGTTTCTGCATACGAAGTACGTCGGACACAAACGCTTTTCGATGGAAGGCGCAGAGTCGACGATCCCTATCGTCGACTACGTGTTCAACGAGGCCACGCAGGATGGCGTCACCGAGGCGGTCATCGGCATGGCGCATCGCGGACGCCTCAACGTGCTTGCGAACATCCTCGGCAAGTCGTACGAAAAAATCTTCCATGAATTCGAAGGCGACGTCGACCCGAACACGACCCAGGGCTCCGGCGATGTGAAGTACCACCTCGGCGCCGACGGCACGCACCAGACGCCCGACGGCTCGCAAATGAAGCTGACCCTGGCGTCGAATCCGAGCCATCTCGAAGCGGTCGACCCGATCGTCGAAGGGATGGTCCGCGCGAAGCAGAAGCTGATCGGCGACAACAAGCGGGCGTGGGTGCTGCCGGTGCTGATTCACGGCGATGCGGCCTTCGCCGGGCATGGCGTCGTCGCGTAGACGCTGAACTTCTCGCAGCTCCCCGGCTATCGCACCGGCGGCACGATTCACCTCGTCATCAATAACCAGATCGGCTTCACGACCGGACCGGAGTCCGCGCGGTCGACCATGTACGCGACCGACGTTGCCAAGATGGTGCAGGCGCCGATCTTCCACGTGAACGGCGATGACCCCGAGGCATGTATTCGCGCCGCCAAACTTGCGTATGACTTCCGCCAGCAGTTTCACAAAGACGTCGTCATCGACATGCTTTGCTACCGGCGCCACGGGCATAACGAGGGCGACGAGCCGTCACTCACGCAGCCGAAGATGTACAAGTCGATCAAGGAGCATCGCTCGGTGCGGAAGATTTATACCGAGACGCTGCTGCGCAAAGGCGATATCGATCCGAAGGAAGCGGAGTCGTGGCTCGATCAGTTTCAGGGCAAGTTGCAGGAGGCGTTTGACCGCACGCGCGAGGACGACGGCCCGCCGGCCTCGAACGAACGCGGCGCGCTCTGGACGGACGAGGAGATCACCGGCTTTCAGAATCAACCATCGCCCGATACGTCCGTGCCGCGCAACGAGTTGGACGTCGTCAGCAACGCGCTGACGACGGTTCCCGAAGACGTCGCGCTGCATCCGAAACTGAAACCGGTCATCGCCAAACGGAAAGCGATGGCCGAGGGGCGCGACGCGATCGATTGGGCTTTCGCGGAGCTGCTGGCGTTCGGCACGCTGATGACGGACGGTTATCGCGTGCGCCTGTCCGGTCAGGATTCCGGCCGCGGCACATTCTCATCCCGTCACGCCATCCTCTTCGACTACCTCACGGGCAAAGGCTACGTTCCGCTGAACGCGTTGAGCGCCGCGCCGAAGGTCGAGGCGCCCGCGATCGCGGAAAACGCCCTCGGCGAACAGACGGCGACAGAGCCGCATGTCGACGTGAACTTCGCCGTCTACGACTCGCTCCTCAGCGAATACGGTGTCCTCGGATTCGAGTACGGCTACTCCGTCGCCGACCCCGGCGCGCTGGTGTTGTG
>DATART010000364.1:0-3751 GCA_036264035.1 Thermoanaerobaculia bacterium
GAACGGGATGGCGTGCGGCATCGGCAGATTCTAGCGTGCTAAAGTCCGCGGCCATGGTTTCACGGGCCTACGACGGCCATTCGCCGCGCCTCGGCGACCGCGTTTTCGTCGCCGAAAATGCCACGCTGATCGGCGACGTGACGCTCGGCGACGACTGCTCGATCTGGTACGGCGCGGTGCTGCGCGGCGACGTCCATTCCATCCGCATCGGCGCGCGGACGAACATCCAGGACAACTGCGTTCTGCACGTGACGAACGGCACGCACGCGATCGATGTCGCCGAGGAGGTCACGATCGGGCATGGCGTGATCGCGCACGGATGCACGATCGCCCGCGGCGCGCTGATCGGCATGGGCTCGCGCGTCCTCGACGGCGCGACGATCGGAGAGCTCGCGCTCATCGGCGCCGGCGCTCTCGTCAGTGAGGGGATGGAGATTCCGCCGCGCACGCTGGCAGTCGGTGTTCCCGCGAAAGTGAAACGCGACCTGCGGGTTGATGAGATCGTGCGGCTGGAGCAGTCGTGGAGAAATTACGTGGAGTACAAGGAGAAGTATTTGTCATCCTGACACGACTCACCTATGAACAGAACCTACGCAGGCACACTTGACAAATCCCACGCCGGAAGCAGAACCACGATCGCCGGTTGGGTGCAGAAGCATCGCGACTTTGGGGAGCTTGTATTCATCGACGTCCGCGACCGCAGTGGGATCGTCCAGGTGGTTGTCGATCGCTCGAAAGGCGCCAGCGAGGACTTGGTGGCGATCGCGAAAGAGCTTCGTTCCGAGTACGTCGTGCGCATCGCGGGCGAAGTGAGCGAGCGCGCGGAGTCGACGAAGAATCCGAAGATGGCGACGGGCGACGTTGAAGTCATCGCGACGTCGATCGAGCTGCTCAGCCGCGCCGAGACGCCGCCCTTTCCGATCGACGATGACGTTGATGCCGCCGAGGAGTTGCGGCTCAAGTATCGATATCTCGATCTGCGGCGTCCCGCGCTGACGCGCAACATGATTCTCCGCGATCGCGTCGCGCACGGCGTTCGCGACTACATGCACCGGCAGGGCTTCCTCGAAATCGAAACGCCGATCCTGACGAAGTCGACACCCGAGGGGGCGCGCGACTACCTCGTGCCGAGCCGTGTGAGCAAGGGAACCTTTTACGCGCTGCCGCAGTCGCCGCAGATTTTCAAACAGCTGCTGATGGTGAGCGGCCTCGATCGCTACTACCAGATCGCGCGCTGCTTCCGCGACGAAGACCTGCGCCGCGATCGGCAGCCGGAGTTCACGCAGGTCGACATCGAGGCGTCGTTCATCGACGAGGAGTTTGTCTTCGGGCTCATCGAAGGGATGTTCGCCGAGGTCTTTCCGCTGGCCGGCATTCCGATCACGACGCCGTTCCCGCGCATGCGCTGGCAGGAGGCAATGGACCGTTTCGGGATCGATCGTCCCGACACGCGATTCGGGATGGAGCTGATCGACATCACGGACGCTGCGAAAGCGATCGAGTTCGCCGCGTTTCGGGAAGCCGAAACGGTGCGCGCGATCATCGTGCCGGGCGGCGCATCGTTATCCCGCAAACGGATCGACGATCTCACCGAGGAGGCGAAGAAGCTTGGCGCCTCGGGATTGGTCTGGATCAAGTTCGACGCGCAGCGCGGCTCATCGATCAAAAAGTTCCTCGACGATGCCGCATTCGATTCGCTGCGCAGCGCGTTGCACGCGAATGAAAACGATCTCGCGCTGGTCGTCGCCGGCAAGACCACGCGCGTCTGGGACGTCCTCGGATCGCTTCGTCTCAGAGTCGGCAAGGAGCAAGGACTCATCCCCGCCGATCGCTGGGATTTCCTCTGGGTCGTCGACTTCCCGCTCTTCGAATGGGACGAAGAGAGCGGCCGCTTCTTCGCGCGCCATCATCCGTTCACGTCACCACGGCTCGAAGACGTCGACAAAATCGAGAGCGATCCCGGCGCCACGCTCGCCCGCGCGTACGACGTGGTGATGAACGGCCTGGAGCTCGGCGGCGGCTCGATCCGCATCAACACGCCCGAGCTGCAATCGCGGATGTTCCGCGCCCTCGGCATCAGCGACGACGACGCGCGCGAACGCTTCGGCTTCCTCCTGGACGCCTTCCGCTACGGCGCCCCGCCCCACGGCGGCGTAGCCCTCGGCTTCGACCGCATGGTCATGCTGATGGCGCGCGCCGAGTCGCTCCGCGAAGTGATCGCGTTCCCGAAGACGGCGCGCGCGCAGGACCTGCTCAGCGAAGCGCCGTCGCGGGTGGATGAGAAGCAGTTGGAGGAGTTAGGGATCCGGCTGCGGTGATCCTGGGAGCGCGGGCGTCTCGCCCGCTTGTGACTCAGCGCGACTTGCGGTGGCCAACGGGAGGCCGTCGCTCCTCAGCCTCGAGTTCGGCGAGAAGCTCGTCCGCGTCAACAAATTCGCCGCGATCCGCCTCCGCAATTGATTCCAGGAGTCGTTGTTTGTCTTCAGGAGACAGGCTGAACGTTTCGTGGCTCACGTGGGTGTTCACATCGCAATTCTACGTCCGCTTTATCTGCGTTCATCTGCGGATAAAACTCCATCCGCAGATTACGCAGATGTACGCAGATTAGACTTGAGCGAGCAATGCATCCCTTCCTCACCATTCGCCAGTCGTCAGCGACCTATCCCGTCTACGTCGGGCACAATCTGCTCGATGACATTCGCTCGTTAATCGAGAGCCGCGGACGCATCTTCCTCATCACCTCAACAGTACTTCGCGACCGGTTTGGCGAACAGGTCGCGGCGACGCTCGATGCGGATATCATCGCCATCGAGGAAGGGGAGGCGCACAAGACGCTGGCGACGGCGAATGACGTCGTCACGCAACTACTGGATCGCGGCGCGAAACGCGATTCGATGGCGGTGGTCGTCGGCGGCGGCATGGTGGGCGACACAGCCGGATTCGCGGCGTCGATTTTTCTTCGCGGCATCGATCTCGTCCATGTTCCCACCACGCTCCTCGCGCAAGTTGACAGTTCGCTCGGCGGGAAGCTCGCCGTGAATCATGCGAAGGGAAAGAACCTCATTGGCAGTTTCTATCCGCCGCGTGCCGTGATCTCGGATCTCACCACTCTCGACTCGCTGCCGCGCCGCGAAGTGCTGAGCGGACTCTTCGAAGCGCTGAAAGGCGGCGTGATCGGCGATCCATCTCTTTTCGAGCTGCTCGAATCGCCACCCAACTTCGATCTCGAGCAGGTTGTGCGCAAAGCCATTCGCGTGAAAGCAGAGATCGTCTCCGCCGACGAAAAGGAAGCCGATCTGCGCCGCTTGCTCAACTACGGCCACACGATCGCGCATGGGATCGAGACGGCGCTCGACTATCGCGGACTTACGCACGGCGAGGCGGTGGCGTGGGGGATGATCGCCGCGAACGCGATCGCCGTCCGCCGCGGCGTTCTCGATTCCGCTGTCGCGAGCCGTATCGAGCGTGCGATCCGCTCCTGGAACCCGTCTCCGCTCCCCGACGGCATCGACCGCGATGCGATCCTCGCGGCCACGGAGCACGACAAAAAGAATACGGGTAGCCGGCGCGTGATGGTTTTCCCGCGCGCAATCGGACGATGCGAAGTCTTCTCCGATGTCACCGAGGAGGAAATCGCTTTCGGGGTAGACGCCGTGTTGTAATCTGTACGTCATGAGTGCCGCCACGCAAGCTGTCGCAGAGTTGTACGAACGAGCGTCGGAGCTAACGCCATCGGATCGCGCGGAGCTCG
>DATART010000386.1:0-4333 GCA_036264035.1 Thermoanaerobaculia bacterium
CTGCGGTCCGCCGGTGACGAAGCGGCCGGTCGGATTGATGTGGAACTTCGTGTTGCTGTCGAGCAGCTCCGCCGGAACGACCGGCTTGATGACCTTCTCGATGATCGCGTCGCTCAGATCGCCATGACTGACGGCGGGTGAGTGCTGCGTGGAGATGACGATGGCCGCCGCGCGCACCGGGCGCTTCCCCTCGTACTCGATCGTCACCTGCGACTTGCCGTCGGGACGGAGGAAGTCAAGGTCGTTCGCCTTGCGCACGTCCGCGAGGCGGCGCGCCAGCTTGTGCGCGAGCATGATCGGCAGCGGCATCAGCTCCGGCGTTTCGCGGCAGGCGAAGCCGAACATCAGCCCCTGATCGCCCGCGCCGCCGGTGTCAACGCCCTGCGCGATGTCAGGCGATTGCGGATCGATCGATGACACGACCGCGCAAGTCTCGCTGTCGAAGCCGTACTTGGCGCGCGTGTAGCCGATCTCCTTGATGGTGCTGCGCACGATCGACGGAAAGTCGACGTACGTCTTGGTGGTGATCTCGCCCGAGATCATGGCCAGCCCGGTGGTCACGAGCGTTTCGCACGCTACGCGTCCGATCGGATCCTCCGCGAGAACAGCGTCGAGGATGGCGTCGGAAATCTGGTCGGCAACCTTATCGGGATGCCCCTCGGTTACAGACTCCGAGGTAAAGAGAGTTCTATGGATAGACATCGTTAAAAGCTCCTGGTTGGAATTCGGGGAATCCTAACATGCCGGGGTGTGTGGCACAGACACTCTTGTCTGTGCGTCCATGTCGGCAAGCGGCGTGCAAACTCATCCAAAGAATGTTGAAGACACGCAATATCGGCGCGTACCGCGACCTGCTCGTGCTGTTTACAAAATACGGGCGCAAAGACTTCCACCTGTCACTCGATCCGGAGACCGTGGTCGCTTCCGACGACACCTCGTCCGAGATGGAGCCGGACGTCGCGCGGCGCGCCGAGGCCTTCGCTAACGCGCTCAAGGGGATGGGGCCGACGTACGTCAAGTTCGGCCAGGTCCTTTCAACGCGTCCCGACATCGTTCCGCCCGAGTACATCGCCGCGCTCGAATCGCTGCAGGACGACGTCGAGCCGTTCTCGTACGCCGAGGTCGAAAAGATCGTCGAGGAAGAGCTGAAGGTTCGGATTTCCAAAGCCTTCGAATCGTTCGAATCGACGCCGATCGCGGCCGCCTCGCTCGGCCAGGTGCATCGCGCGGTTCTGCGCGATGGCCGCGAAGTCGTCGTCAAAGTGCAGCGGCCGAATGTGCGCGACCAGGTACGCCACGATCTGGAAGTCTTCGCTGAGATCGCCTCCACGATCGAACAGCACAGCGACATCGGCCGCAAGATGAACCTCACCGGCGCGATCGAGCAGGCCCGTATCACACTCATGAACGAGTTGAATTACCAGCAGGAAGCGCGCAACACGGAGATCATCCGCCGCAACCTCGCTGAATTTCCGCAGATATCGATCCCGACGGTCATCGATGACATGACCACCACGCGCGTGCTGACGACGGAGCTCGTGCGCGGCCGCAAGGTCTCGAAGCTGACGCCGCTGCAGATCATCGATCACGACTACGCCGACCTCGCCTCCACGCTGACCCGCGCCTACCTCAAGCAGATCTGCGTCGACGGCATCTGGCACTCCGATCCGCATCCCGGCAACGTCTTCGTGCGTGATCTCGAAGACAACCAGGCCGAGGTGGTGCTGCTCGACTTCGGGATGGTCAGCCGCATCAGCCGCGAGTTTCAGGACGAGATCATCAAGATGCTGCTGGGCATGTCGTCGAATCGCGGTGCCGAGGTCGCCGACGCCTGCGTTCGCGTTTCCGAGGTGCAGGAAGGTTTCGACGCGATGAAGTTCGTGCGCGAGATCTCCACGATCGTGGCCACGTTCCATGACGTCGACGTGCGGCAGATCAACGTCGGGCAATTGATCTTCAACGTCATCTCGATCGCGAATAACAACGAACTGAAGGCGCCGGCGGAGCTGGCCATGCTGGCCAAGACGCTGCTGCATCTCGACGGCGTGACGCGGCGGCTCGATCCGGAGTACGACCCGCACACGGTCATCCGCGACTACGCGGAACGGCTGATGAGCCAGAAGCTCGCGCAGAAGTTCGCGCCACGTAATTTCTATCCCGCGCTGCTCGACCTCAACCAGCTCGTGCTCGACCTCCCGCATCGCACGCGCGAGATCATCGACCAGACCGCGGCCGGCAAACTGTCGTTCAGCCTCAAGCTGATGCAGGCAGAACAGTTTTTGGCCGGCATGCACAAGATCGCCAACCGCATCACGGTCGGCGTGGTCATCGCGGCGCTGCTGATCGCGTCATCGATGATGATGCGCGTCCCCACGCGCGTTCAGCTCTTCGGCTACCCCGCGATGGCGATGATCGGCTACCTCCTCGCCGCCGCCGCCGGTCTCTACCTGATCGTGACGACGTTCCTCCGCGACCGCGCGGATGAGGAGAGAGCGAAGTTGAAGGGGAAGTGATTTCCACCACAAAGACACAAAGGACACTAAGGGATTCTCTTCGTGTCCTTTGTGTCTTTGTGGTGGAACGCTTTTAAAACCCTTCGAGCAGATTCGTCACCAGCGACTCCGCGAAGCGCACCGCGATCTCGTTGATCGCGCGCGTCTCCTGGTCGAACGCGTCGGTCGACTCGGTGTTGACCTGGTAGTTCTCCGTGAATCGGTACTGGTCGTTCTTCCAGAGCACTTTGTCGTCGGCACGATGATCGAGCAGCTCGATCTTGGCAGTGATCGAGATCTGATACTGCGTCGCCCGTCCCTGCGCATTGAATGCGACCGGGAAGATCCCGAACGAATCGATCGAGCCGCGCAGGATGACGTCCGCGGCCGGGGCGGAGTTGACGAGCTTCAGCCGTCCGCGCGACACGAACTCCGCCGCCACCGCCTGCGTGACGCGCTGTTCCAGCTCGACGCGCGTGGTGCGGTTCACGAATGCCGGCACCTCGATCGTATGCACCGTCGGCGCAAGCAGGTTGTTGGCGCTGCCGACCAGACCGTAGCCGCAGCCGGCAAGCATCGGCAGAAGGAAAAGGGAGAGGCGTTTCATCGGCCGCAAAGGTAACACGTGGCGAGACGCGATCAGGATTCGGCCTGCGCTTCGCCCCTGATCAACTCCAATTCCGCGACCGCTTCGAAATCCTTCGTTCGGCCCGCGGCACGCTTCGAGACGATCAATGCATCGAGGTTGATACAGCGATACTTAGCACCAAAGAGGGGGACATCCTCGGAGACTTCGTAAACGGCGGGATAGTTACCGACGCCCGTCAGCTCGCCGAGGAGATCGAGCGGACCAGCCGTCGTGGTCAGTGTGAAGTTGAGGCCTCGCCGCAATGTCTCGGCGTCGAACGTAAAGGGAAGACCGGGCGGCGCGCCGCGCAGGTAAGGCTGCAGCGGCTGCAAGGCCGCGACAAGCCGTTGCAAATTGGCCGGAGATCGTTCGTAAACGACGTCGAGGTCCGAAGTCAGGCGCGAAGAGCCGTGAACGGTAGCGGCAACACCGCCGATGATGACGAAAGAGACACCGGACGAGGCGAGCGCGCTCAGGAGAATCTCGAAATTGTTCATCGACGGCCGCGACGCATTTCCCGCCCGCCCTTGCGCAATTCCTCGGCAAACGCCTGCAACTGCTCCAGGGCGCGCAACCGCTCTTCGGGCGTGCGCCTGAGATTTTCGCGGATCAGCGTCACGTCGATGCCTGACTTGTAGGCTTCGATGACGGGATCGACCGCCATTTCGTTAGCGTCCATCGAACAGAATCTTACTCGCTTGGAGTCGTTACCCTCTCACCGTCGGCGCAGCAGCATCGGCAGAAGGAAAAGAGCGAGGCGTTTCATCGGCCGCAAAGGTAACACGGTCGTCCCTTCATCCTGCGCCGGCGAAGGCACGGAGCCGCATTCGGAGTGCGGAGGATGTGAGGAAAATCGGCGAAACCGTTGATTTTCACGCGCGTCCGCGAGCCTCACAGCACAGACAAGAGTGTCTGTGACCAGACCTGTCCAAATTAGCCGGCGGGCCGCCGCGAAGCGGCATGAAGCCACCGGAGGTGGCTCGTACGGTAGCCGGTGGTCCGAGCGAAGCGAGCGACCACCGGTCATCGATCGCGTCGAAATTTTCCGACCGCGGCAGCGGTCGCGGAGGGGATTCACGCCGGTTGGTATTTGATACGCGACCCCGGCCGGGGTCGAGAAATGTCTCCGCTCCGATGTTTCCGGTGGTCGCTCGCTTCGCTCGGACCACCGGCTACCGTACGAGTCGCCTCCGGCGACGGCATTCTGCTAATT
>DATART010000393.1:0-6984 GCA_036264035.1 Thermoanaerobaculia bacterium
CGGCTACCCTACGAGACGCCATCCGGCGTCGTAACGGCCGCTACGCCGCCTACTGCTTCGCCCAGTTCTCGATCCAGTATTGCAACACGATGAGCGCCCATAACGGCTTGGCGTGATTCGCGCGTCCGCTGCGGTGCGCGGCGAGCAGATCGCCGACGTACGTCTCGTCGAGGAGACCTTGCGCGCGAAGCCGTTCCGGCTCGAGCAGGCGGTCCACTTCGTGGCGCAATCCGTCGTTGATCCAGCTGGCGATCGGGACGCTCAGACCGCGTTTGCGGCGGTAGATCACGTCCTTCGGCAGCCAGCGTTCGGCGGCTTTTTTCAGGACCCATTTCGTTTCGAAGCGGCGGAGTCGCAGGTCGGTCGGGAGCGACAGCGCGAAACGCGTCACGTCGCGATCGAGAAAGGGGGCGCGCGCTTCGACGGAAGACAACATCGTCGCGCGGTCGACTTTCACGAGCAGGTTGTCACGCAGGTAGCTGCGATAGTCGAGCAGCATCGCGCCGGCGAGTGCGTCGCCGTTGGACGGCGGCAGGTCGGGAAGCTGCGATCCGAGCTTGTAGACCGAGGGAGCGAGGCCGGTGCCGAACCAGGCCAGATGGCGTTCGATCCACGGCTTCTCGGCGTCCGACACGAAACGTTTGAGAAGGAACTCCAGCGTCACCTTCTTTGTCGACGGCGGCACGCGCTGGACGATCCTTCGCAACATCGCGCGGCCGACGGACGGGATCGCATCGTAGATCGGCGCGATTTTGTGTCCGAGGTAGGTTGGGTAGCCGCCGAAAAGCTCGTCCGCGCCTTCGCCGCTGAGGATCACTTTCACCTGCTGGCGCGCCGCACGGGCGAGCAGGAACGTCGGCAGGATGGCGGGATCGGCAATCGGTTCGGCCACGCCGCTGACAACCGCCTGCAGCGCCTCCATCAGTGTCTCCGCATCGGTCCGTACCGGCACATACCGCGTTCGAATCCTCTTCGCCAACTCCTCGGCCACCGGACTCTCGTCGTACGACTGCTCCGCGAATGCTGCCGAATACGTGTGCACGCGATCGACGCCGATGAACTTCGCCGCGAGCGTGGCCAGGATCGATGAGTCGAGTCCGCCGCTGGTGAAGACGCCGACCGGAACGTCGGACATCACCTGCTTTTCGACGGCGCGTTCGATGAGGCGTTGCGTTTCGTCGATGGCCGCGCGCGCGGAGATTTTTTCGATGCGGAACGACGCCGGATCCCAGTAGCGAACGGTCTCGATCTCACCCTGATGAAAACGAAGGAACGTCCCCGCCTCGACGCGGCGGACGTCGCGAAACGGCGTGCGCGGCTCGGGAACATATCCGAGCCGCAGGTACTCGCCGATGGCGATCGGGTCGAGCTCGCGGCTGATGTCGGGATGGCGCAACAGGCATTGCAGCTCGGACGCGAAGATCACCTCGCCACCGGCGTTCGCGTAAAAGAGCGGCTTCTCGCCGGCGCGGTCGCGCGCGAGGATCAGCGTCTGCGTCCGCGCATCCCAGATGGCAAGTCCGAACATGCCGTCCAGCTCCGGAATCGCCGCCACGCCGCGCTCCAGGTAAAGCGGGAGGATCGTTTCGACGTCGGACTTCGATCGATACGGATAATCGGGATAGCGCGCGCGAATCTCCGCCGCGTTGTAGATCTCGCCGTTGCATTCGAGCCAGACCTGCGAGCCGGGCGCGGCGAAGGGTTGATCGGCGCGCTCATGCAGATCGATGATGCGCAGTCGCTCCGTCCCGATCGCCGCCTCGGCGCGCGCGAATTCGGCGTGACCGTCCGGACCGCGATGCCGCAGCGCCTCGCCCATGAAGCCGAGGACCTGCGGATGCCGCAGCGCCGCGCCGTTCGCAACCATTCCGTAAATGCCGCACATCGCCGCGACTATAACAAGGCGATGAGCGCATGAATTAAACTCTCCTCCATGACCGCGATCCTGCCCGCCACCTGCGCCCGTTGCAACGGATCGGGATGGATTCCGCTCGCCGGCGACTCGCTGCGGGTCGAGCCGTGCGGATGTCAGGGCGATCTGCGGCGGCGGCAGCGCATCGCCGCGTCGCAAATCCCGCGGCGCTATTACCCGCACTGCACGCTGGAGACGTTCTACGACAAGAACAACGCGGTTTTGAAATCGGCGCGCAATCGCGTGCGCGAATTCGTCGACGCATGGCCGATGACGATCGACGGCCGCGGTCTCCTGCTCATGGGCGGATGCGGTGCCGGCAAGACGCACCTCGCGGTCGCGGCGCTGGTCGAGATCATCCACAGCGGCAAGCCGGGGCGCGTGCTCTTCTCGAACTTCCAGGATCTGATCCAGGAGATTCAGGCCAGCTTCGATCCCGACGCTGCGGTCGGCAAGGCCGAGATCCTGCGGCCACTGCTCGAAGCCGATCTGCTCGTGCTCGACGAGCTCGGATCGCAGAAGCCGACGCAGTTCGTGCAGGACGTTCTCTACTACGTCATCAACAGCCGCTACAACACCGAGCGGACGACGATTTTCACGACCAACTATTACGACGACGCCAGCGTGGAGGGGCAGCGCCTGCAGGACCGCGTGGGCGACCGGTTGCGCAGCCGCCTGCACGAGATGACCGAGCTGATCTCGATCAAAGGCGTCCCCGATCACCGCATCGCCAACAAACAGAGCCGCAACATCCTTTGAAGCGCAGCCTTCCTGACGTTCTTCGCCGCGGGCTCGATTCGACCATCGCGAACTGGCCGGTCATCGTGTTGCGCATCGCCGAGAGCGTGCTGCTGATCGGCATCGTGATCGCGTCGATCATCGTGGCCATCGTTCCTGCCGTCGTCGCCGCGGGATTGTCGAAAGACGACATCATCAATTCCAGCGATCCCGCCGCCGCCGTGATCGAATGGCTGATCGGGCATCTGATGCTCTTCGTCTGGATGTTCGCGCTCGGCTTCATCGTCCTCGGCGTGCTGCTGGCGATTCACGCGTTCTTCGAAGGCGGCGTGGCGCAGATTTACGTCGATGCGGAGCGGAACGCAAAGCGGGTTCCCGTTCCCGACCGTGATGCGTTCCGCGCGTTTTCCGTCGATCGCTGGCTGGCCGGCGGCGCGGCGTCGTGGTGGCGAATCTTCTGGCTCTACAACTGGGCCTGGTCGGTCGGGCTGCTGTTCGTGCTGGTGCCGCTGGTGCTGACGATCGGCGGTCTGATTCTTATCTCCGACACCGCCGGACGAGTCGTGGTCGGATGCATTGGACTGGCGATCGCGATCTTCGTCCTGATTCCAGTCGCGATCGTGGTGTCGATCTGGTGCGCGAAGGCGATCACGATCTGCGTGGCGCGTTCGCTGCCGGCGCGCGAGTCGCTTCGGCTCGCCTGGCGCGCCATCCGCACCGACCTCGGGCGGCATCTGGCAGTCGCGGTGATCGCGTTCGTGGTCTCGATGGCGATCAATTCGATCGTGTCCGCATTCAGCATTCCGATGACGATCTCGTCGCAGCATTTGCCGTCGCTGGAGTTGTTCTTCACGCCCGTGCGCCTTGCCTCCGGCATCGTACAAAGCATGGTCAGCGCGGGGATCGGCTGTTGGCTGATCGCGTGCTTCGTTTCGATGACCGAGGAGCCGTGATGGAGAAGTTTCTCTCGCGCGACGCGCGGAACTTCCGTCCGTCGGCGATCCGCGCGTTCGCGAAATTGATCAACGATCCGAACGTGATCTCCTTCGCGGGCGGCGTGCCGAGTCCGGAGACCTTTCCGGCGGAACGCATCGCCGAGATCGCATCGCGTGTGATCCGCGAGAATCGCGCGGTCGCGTTGCAGTACGGACCGACACGTGGACTGCCGCGGCTCTGCGATTTCGTCGCCGGCGTCTGCCGCTCGCGCGGCATCGACTGCAGCGCCGCCGACGTGCTGATGACGACCGGCTCGCAGCAGGCGCTTGATCTGATCGCGCACACGCTGCTCGATCCCGGCGACGTCGTGCTGGTCGAGCTGCCGACGTACATCGGCGGCACGTCGTCGTTCTACGCCCGCAGCGCGGAACTGGCCGGCGTCGCGCAGGACGATCACGGAATCGTGCCGGAGTCGCTGGCCGAGGTCGCGGCGAGGGTGAAGCCGAAACTGCTGTACACGATTCCGAACTTTCAAAATCCGTCCGGACGATTGATGACGCAGGAGCGGCGGGCTGAGGTGCTGCGCATCGCCTCGGAACACGATTTCCTGATCATCGAAGACGATCCATACGGCGAGCTTGTGTACGTCGACGAAGCAGACACGCTGGCGATGAAGTCGCGCGACGACGATCATCGCGTGATCTACCTCGGCTCGTTCAGCAAAGTCCTCGCGCCCGGCCTGCGCTGCGGCTGGATCGTCGCCGCACCGGAGCTGCTGGCGAAACTGGAGATCGCGAAACAGGCCGCCGACCTCTGCTCCGGCATGCTCGATCAATCGATCGTCGATGACTTCACCGCGGCCGGCGAGCTCCCCGCGCAGATCGAGAAAGTACGCGCGTTCTACCGAGCAAAGCGAGCGACGATGCTGCAGTCGCTGGAGGAGCATTTCAACGATCGCGCGACGTGGACGCCGGCCGACGGCGGCCTGTTCACGTTCGTGACGCTCAACGGCGACATCGATACGTCGCCGCTGGTCCCCGAGGCGGTCGCCGCCGGCGTCGCGTACATCCCCGGCGCCCCCTTCTTCGTCGACGGCAGCGGCCGCAACACGATGCGCCTCACCTTCGCGAAGGAGAACGACGAGCGGATTCGGGAGGGGATCGCGCGACTTGCTCGGATCTTCGCTGGCGACACCGGAGGCGTCTCGTAAGGTAGCCGGTGGTCCGAGCGAAGCGAGCGACCACCGGTTCAATATGCGCGATGCGAGTTCGACCCCGGCAGGGGTCGCGTACCAAATACCAAGCGGCGAGAATTCCCTCCGCGACCGCTGCTGCGGTCGGAAACTACCTCGCCATCGTGGTTCCGGTGGTCGCTCGCTTCGCTCGGACCACCGGCTACCATACGTGACGCCATCCGGCGTCGAACATCCGACGAGCGCCGCCGCAAAATTGCCGACTGTGACTCAGCTCACAACCGTACTGCCAGTTATCGCACGCGCGGTGCCTGCAATAACCGCTTCGTGGCTTCGTTCTGCGGGTTCGTCAACACCTGACGCGGATCGCCTTCCTCCACCACTTCGCCGTCGGCCAGGATCACGACGCGCGTGGCGAAGTCGCGGGCGAATTCGTCGTCGTGCGTCGTGACGACGAGCGTACGCCCGGCGCCGGTGAGCTGGACCAGCGTTTCGCCAAGCTCTCCTCGGCGCGCGGGGTCGAGCGACGCGGTCGGCTCGTCCATGAGCAGCAACGGCGGTTCCATCGCCATGGCGCGGGCGATGGCGACGCGCTGCGCTTCGCCGCCGGACAGCTCGCGCGGACGTGCGTGCTTGCGATGCGCGACGCCGAGCGTTTCCAGCAGCTCCAGCGCGCGCTTCTCGGCGTCGGCGCGCGCGAGATGCGCCACCTGCGTCGGTGCGAGCGTGACGTTGTCGAGCACGGAGAGATGTTCGAAAAGATAGTGAAGCTGGAAGACCATGCCGACGCGCGTCCGCAGCTCGCGGATCGTTGCGCGCGGCGGCTGCGGTCCGGGACGAAGCATCACGCCGCCGACGTCGATCGCGCCATCTTCGAACGTTTCCAGCGCCACGACGCAACGCAAGACGGTGGTCTTGCCACCGCCCGAGAGTCCCATCAGCGCGACGAGCTCGCCGGGCGCGACGGCAACGTTCACGCCGCGCAGGATCTCGCGGTCGCCGCGGCGAAGGCGAAGGTTGGTGATCGAGAGGATGCTCATTCCGTCGCCGCCCTCCAGCGATCTTCGAGTCGTCCCGCCAGTCGCGAAAGCGGCAGCGATAGCACCAGGTAGAGCGCCGCGCAGAGGATGCCGGGGATGACCCAGCTCCCGATGTTCGCGGCGAAGATCGACGTCTGCTTCGTGAGCTCGATCACCGTGATCACTGAAACCAGCGACGAGTCTTTCAGCAGCGCCACGAAGTCGTTCGTCATCGGCGCGAGCGCGATCCGAAATGCCTGCGGGCCGCGCACGAGCCGCAGCACCTGCGATTCCGTCAGTCCCAACGTTCGCGCCGCTTCGAGTTGTCCGCGCGGCACTGCCTCCAACGCGCCGCGATAGATCTCGCTTTCGTACGCGGCGTAGTTCAGCCCGAGGCCGAGGAGCGCCGCGATGAAGGCCGGCAATCGGATGACCGAGGAGAGGCCGTAGTAGAGAACGAAAAGTTGCAGCAGCACCGGCGTGCCGCGCACGACTTCGACATACATCGTGAGCAGCGCGCGCACGAGCGGATTGCCGTAAACGCCGCCGCTGGCGATGAAGACGCCGGCGAAAACGGCCAGCGCCATCGCCGCGCATGACAAAACGATCGTGATCAGCGACGCGCGCAGCAACGCGGGAATGTAGCGAAGCACGATGTCGAATTGCTTCGTCGCAGCGACACGTTCGGCTTCCTTCTTCGGCGCGTTCTCATTCAGAACGCCGGCGAAAAACGCAGGCTGATACGCGTCCCAGATTCCCCACTTGCGGTAAATCTGCTCCAGCGTGCCGTCGCGCATGCGCGCGCGAAGGATCTCGTTGATGCGATCGCGCAGCGCGGTGTTGCCGGTGGCGAGGACGCCGATGTAGTGCCCCGTCGCGATCGGCTTCGGCTCCGTCCACAGCCCCGGCACCCGATGCATCGAGCGGACGGCGATGATGTTGTCGAGCAGCACGGCGTCGAGGCGCCCGGCGCGGAGGTCGGCGTATGGATGGACGTCGTCGTCGTACGAGACGCAGATGACGCCGTCGCTCTTCTCCGCCGCCAGCACGCGTTCGTACGCGATCGTCCCGCCGAGCGTGCCGACGCGATGTCCGCGTAACGCGGCGAAGTTCGAGAACTTCCCGCGATCATCGGCGCGCATGGTCAGCACTTCATGAAATTCGAAGTACGGAATCGTGGCGGCGAG
>DATART010000436.1:0-6978 GCA_036264035.1 Thermoanaerobaculia bacterium
AAAAACGCGCTTACTCATCATCGTCCGTTGCCGCGGTCGCGGCCCTTCCCCACGAATCGTTGCCCGGAGTTTCGAAGTAGAACGGCTGCCGCGTGTGCGGGTGATTGCCGACCTCGTTCATCGTCATGGCGTCGAAGATGCGGCCGTTGGCGATCGTGTAGCGGATCGACTCGGAGTTGCGGATGTTGTCGAGCGGATTCGAGTCGAGGACGAGCAGGTCGGCGAGCTTGCCCGGTTCGAGCGAGCCGACGTCTTTGTCCATGCCGATGTAGTGCGCGCCGTTGAGCGTGGCGGCGCGGATGGCCTGCAGCGGCGTCATGCCGCCTTGCACGAACATCCACAGTTCCCAGTGCGCGCCGAGGCCTTCGCGCTGGCCGTGGGCGCCGAGTTGGACGGAAACGCCGGCGTCGTTGAGTTTCCGCGCGAGCGCGGCCAGGTTGATGTGATTCCATTCGTCGTCGGGCGCGAGCGTGCGGCGGCGCGCGCGGGAATCGACGACGCGGCGCGGCACGAACGTCAGCAGGCGCTGGTCCTCCCAGACGTTCGTCTTCGCGTACCAGTAGTTCTCGCCCCACAGTCCGCCGTAACCGACGATGAGCGTCGGCGTATAGCCGCTGTGCGACTTCGACCAGAGTTGCACCACGTCGTCATACACCTTGGCCACGGGCAACGAATGCTCGACGCCGGTGTGGCCGTCGACGACCATCGTCATGTTGTGCTCGAAGAGGGAGCCGCCCTCCGGCACGACCATCATTCCGGTCTGGCGCGCGGCTTCGATGACTTGCTGGCGCTGATCGCGGCGCGGCTGGTTGTAGCTCTTCACGCTGATCGCGCCGATCGCTTTCATGCGGCGGAGGTGGAAGAGCGCGTCGTCGAGGCTGGCGATGTCAGCTTTGAACGGAGCCTTGGCGCCGTAGAGGATCGTGCCGGTGGAAAAGATGTGCGGCCCGAGGATTTCGCCGGCACGCTGCATCTCGGCGGAGGTGAAGATTTCGGAGGAGTTGTTCGACGGATCGTGCAGTGTGGTGACGCCGAACGCCAGCGCGGCGTAGTTGATCCAACTCTGCTGCGGAATGATCTCGTCGGCGCCCATCGGGCCGTGCCAATGGACGTCGACGATGCCGGGCATGATGGTCTTGCCGGCGACGTCGATGACCTTCGCATCCGATGGAACGGCGGTGCTCTCGCGCGGACCGACCGCGGTGATGCGATTGCGGTCGATGACGACCGTGCCGTCGGCGATCACTTCGTCGCCGTGCATGGTGATGATGCGCGCACCGGTAAGCGCAAGCTTGCCGGTCGGGACGTCGGACGGCTGCGAGAAGCTGATGTTGATGCCTTTCGCCGGCGAGTCGGGCAGTTTCTCCGGGGCGCCGGCGATGAAGGCGAAGGAGTCTTTGAGATCGCGCGAAAACAGTTCCGGTCCGAGCGACCAGTAAAGACGCGAAGCATCGCCGGCCCAGTGCAGATACTCGCCCGCTTCCTTCGTCACCTTGGCGACCGGGATCGATTTCGTGTCGGGACCGACGTCGATGGTCTTGCCGGTACTTATGAACGGCGCGATGTAGGCGTTGAACTTCTCGCGGAAGGCTACCCACTTCTCATCGGGCGAGAGCGCGTACTCGGTGGCAAAGGCTGAGAGAAGATGGGCGCGCTCGTCGGTGCGGTCGATGCCGATGGAGTGCAGGCCGCGCTTGTCTTCGTCCTCGAAGGTCATGAAAAAGACGCGGTCATTCGATGCGCCGAACCGCGGCGATGCGCCTTTCTTCGTGATCAGTTTCGACGGTCCGCCGGCTGACGGGACGACGTAGATGCCGGTCTCGCGCGACCATGTTGCGGGACGGAGAAACCCGTCGCTGGTGGTGCGGTAGGCGACTTTCGATCCGTCCGGCGAGAACGCCGGTTCGAGGTAATGGCCGGGTTTGTCGGTGATGACGCACCCCTCGCCACCGATCGCGGGCGCGATGCGGATCGTGCCGAGAGTCTGATCGTTCCAAGTCGTGTAGACGATCGATTTTCCGTCGCGCGACCAGGCCGGATAGAACTCGAAGTGATCCATTTGTTTCGTCACGCGGTGCGGCGTGCCGGTGGGGAGATCGCGGATGTAGAGATATCCGAGCGCGCCGTAGACGACCTGTTTGCCGTTCGGCGAGACGCTACTCCAGCGCAACATTTTCACGGGATAGCTGGACGGCGCGACCTCGATCGGAACGCGCAGCGCTTCCTGAATGCGGCGTGTGGCGTGAACGTGGAACGGGATCGGAGTCACGGCCTTAGATGCGACGTCGATGCGGCTGATGTGGCCGCCGGCCCAGAAGACGATCGACTTGTTGTCGGGCGTCCAGCCAAACGTCGGATAAAGGCCGTGGATGGACCACGTCTCCTGCATGTCGCGATCGAGGCCGTCGTATATCGGCGTCTCTTTGCCTGACTCGAGGTCGAGAATGAAGAGCGTCGATTTGTAGCGGACGCGGCGGACGAACGCGAGCGACTTGCCGTCCGGCGACGGCGTCGGACGGACAGATCCGCCCGGTCCGGTAACGAATGGCTCGATCTCGCCGGTCTGACGATCGAGGCGTTGGATCACATAGATCTGCGTGTTCGGATCTTTGTTGTACTGGAAGATCGCGCCGGGTGTGGAGTCGTCGCTGTAATAAACGTAGCGGCCGTCGGGCGACAGCGCGGGCTCGCCGGTGTCCTTCTGATCGGTGCGCTTCTTTGTGAGCTGCAGCCCCTCGCCGCCGCTGCGGTGATAGAGCCAGATCTCGCCGGCACCGAGGGAGCGCTCCGCGGTGAAGTGCTTGCGGGCGGCGAGGTACTCGGAGTCGGGCGACCAATACGGCTCGTTCAGCAGACGGAACGTTTCCTTCGTCACCTGCTGCGGCTTCGAGCCGTCGCGATTCATCATCCAGATGTTGTCGCCGCCGGCGCGGTCGCTGGTGAAGGCGATCCACTTGCCGTTCGGCGAGTAGCGCGGCTGCATGTCCCAGGCTATGCCGGTGGTCAGCGCCTTGGCCTCGCCGCCGCTGATCGGAATCGTGTAGATGTCGCCGAGGAGATCAAAGGCGATCTCGATGCCGTCAGGGCTGACGTCGAGCGAGAGCCACGTCCCTTCCGTGACGTCGATCGGGACGTCGTACTGCGGCCCGGGCGGGTTGTTGACGTCCCACTTCTTGTCTTCCTTTTTTTCGGCTGCGCCTTCGGCGGTGATCGGATTCGGCGACGGCTGCGATGCCGCGGGAGGCGGCGCATCCTTCTTCTGCGAATCCTCTTTCTGCTGCTCCTGCGACGCGGGCCGCGGCTCCTGCTCAGCCTTCTCCGGCTTCTTCGGCTCGGCTTTTTTCTCGGCCGGAGGAGCCGGTGGCGTCTGCGCCGGAACGGCGGAGATAACGATCAATGAAGCGAGGAGGGAGAAGAGGATGCGTTTCATCGGATCCTTTCGAGGAACATGCAGTCGCCGTAGCTGTAGAAAAAGTAGCGGTGAGCGACGGCTTCGGAGTAGGCGCGGCGGATGGTGCCGATCCCCGCGAAGGCGGAGACTAGCATCAGCAGTGTGGACTCGGGCAGGTGGAAGTTGGTCAACAACCTGTCAACTGCGCGGAACTGAAACCCGGGCGTGATAAAGATGTTCGTTTCCGCGCTGCCGGGTTGAAATCGTCCTTCGCCGGCGCGAATCGCGCTTTCGAGTGTGCGCACCGAGGTGGTGCCGACGGCAACGATGGGTCGGCGATCTTCCAACGCGCGATTGAGACGCGATGCGGCATCGGCGCTGATTTCGTAGCGCTCCGAATCCATCACGTGTTGCGCGATGTCGTCGACCTTCACCGGCTTGAAAGTCCCGATGCCGACGTGCAGCGTGATGCGAACGATCTCGACTCCGCGCGCGGCGATTCTCTCGAGAATTTCGGTCGTGAAGTGCAGACCGGCGGTCGGTGCGGCGATGGCGCCGCGTTCGGCGGCATAGACGGTCTGATATGCCTCGCGGTCGTCATCGCGGGGAGTTTCGCGCGCGATGTACGGCGGCAGCGGCGGGATGCCGATGCGTTCGATCTCCTCGATGTCGCCGTCGAATCGAATGGTGACGGTGCCTTCGTCCTTTTTCAATACCGTCGCGCGCAATTTGTCGCTGAAGATCAGTTCATCGCCGGCTTTCACGCGCTTCGCGGGCTTGCACCAGGCTTCCCAAACGCCGTCCTCGGTTTGGCGCGTGAGCAGGATTTCGATCGGCCGCGACATGCCGCTCTTCGGCTTCGCGAACAACCGCGCCGGGATGACGCGCGTGTCGTTGATGACGAGCACATCGCCAGCGTTCAACCGCTCCGGAAAATTCGCGAAAGAGTCGTGTTCGATGCGATCCTGATGCACGACCATCATCCGCGACTTGCCCCGCTCGCGCGGCTCCTGGGCGATCAAATCCGGCGGCAGGTCGTACGCGAAATCGGTGCGGAGCATTGGCTTGAATCTTATCTGCGTCCTCATCCGCAGATGAACGCAGATAGAATCCGGCGATGATCAAAGCCCGGGTCATCACCTGCTCCGATGCTGCTTCGCGCGGCGAGCGCGTGGACAAATCGGGTCCGGCGGTTCGCGAGATCCTCGGCACGAACTATGAGGTCGATGCGGTGATCGTCGTTTCTGACGACGCCGATGCGATCGCCGAGGCGATCGAAGCGGCGACCGCGGACGGCGTCCGGCTCGTCGTCACCACCGGCGGGACGGGAATCGCCGCGCGCGACGTCACGCCCGAGGCCACGTTGCGGGTGTGCGAGAAAGTGATTCCCGGGTTTGGTGAGTTGATGCGCGCTGCATCGCTGCAGAAGACGGCCATGGCGCCGTTGTCGCGGGCGATGGCGGCTACGCGCGGGACGGCACTCATCGTGAATTTACCCGGTAGCGAGAGCGGTGCACGGGAAAACTTGCAGGCCATCCTGCATCTCATCCCGCATGCGCTGCAGCTCCTCGAAGGGAAAACAGCACATTGACGATCGTCCGGCCCGGACTGGAAGTACTTCTTGATGATCCCCGACCCATCGCGGGCAAGAACATCGGCCTCGTAACGAATCAGAGCGCGGTGACCAGCGATCTTCGGCACGTGGTCGACCTGCTCCATCGCGGCCGAGGATGGAAGCTGACCACGCTGTTCGGTCCGGAGCACGGCATCTGGGGCGAGGCGCAGGATATGGCGCACGTCGATCACTCCACCGATCCGATGACTGGTCTGACGGTCTACTCGCTCTATGGCGCGAGCGAGAAGGATCTCGCGCCGCGCCATGAGCTGCTTAAAAATCTCGACGCGCTGGTCATCGATCTGCAGGACATCGGCTCGCGCTACTACACCTTCATCTACACGATGGCGCTCTGCATGCGCACGGCGGCCGAGGCGGGCGTGCAGGTGATCGTGCTCGATCGGCCCAATCCGATCGACGGTGTGCATCTCGAGGGGAACATCCGCGAGGAGCAGTTCTCGAGTTTCGTGGGGATGTTCCCGCTGCCGACGCGGCACGCCATGACCGCGGGCGAGCTGGCGCGCTACTTCAACAAAGTCTTTCAGCTCAACTGCGATCTCGTCGTCATCCCGATGCGCGGCTGGCGGCGGTCGATGTGGTGGGGCGACACCGGGCTGCCGTGGGTGATCCCGTCACCGAACATGCCGACGGTGTACACGGCCACGGTCTATCCGGGCATGTGCCTGATCGAGGGGACGAATCTGAGCGAGGGACGCGGGACGACGCATCCGTTCGAGCTGTTCGGCGCGCCGTGGCTCCATCCGTTCAAGCTGGCCGAGAAGCTCAATGCGATCGGACTGCCGGGCATCCGATTCCGTCCGCACTATTTCCTGCCGACGTTTCAGAAGCACGCCGGCAAGGTCTGCGGCGGCGTGGAGCTGCACGTGACCAATCGCGGCGAGTTCGAGCCGTATCGCACCGGTCTGTGGTGCGTGAAGGTCGCGCGTGATTTGAATCCGGAAAAATTCGACTGGCGCCGCGAGACGTACGAGTTCGTCTCCGACCGCCTGGCGATCGACCTGCTGGCCGGCAGCGCGCGCTACCGCGAGATCGTGGAAGGCGGCGGCAACATCGACAAGTGGGTGGCGGAGTGGGAGGAGCCGTTGCGCGAGTTTGCGAACACGCGCGAGGAGTTCCTGCTCTACCGCGCTAGCGACGTGGACTGAAGATCGAATCGTCGAGCGGAACGTTGAAACGGATCGCATCGATGACCACGGTTGACGTGCCGAGGTTGTCTTCGATGGTCCAGCGAAACGGGACCATTTCACCGTCGATGTTGCGGCAGTCGTTGAACGCGATCGTCTCGCCCTCTTTTTCGCGGCCGGTGATGAGCGCAGCTTTCCGCGAGACGAGAAGGCGCGTATCTCCGGTCTCTAGGATCCACGTGTCGTCACCGCCGCCGGCGCGTACGCTGATCGTTTTGCAGAGACTCTTGATCGACAGGAGCTGTGCGTATTGGCAGCGATCGCGCGCGTTTGCCGCATCGTCGTTGATCGCGTCCTGGCCGAAGGTCGTCTCCTGTCCGCCATGCGTGCCGTCGAAGTAGACGCGCAGACGTCCGATCTCCCGATTGGCGGCAGTCCAGACTTCGGATTCGTTGTGCAGATCGGGCGATTTCGACTGGATGGTCAGATCCGCGAAGACGCCCTGGTTGTCGTACGACTTCCGCGCGTAAATTTCGACCGAGGTGTGAGCGCGGATCGCGCGCTCGCCGCCGGCGGCATCAATCATTCGCGCGAGGAGATCGTCGACCGAGGGAACATCCATGGCTGCCGGCGCGGCCACCGGCTTGGGCGGGACAGGCGCCGCGGGCGTTGGCGGAGTTTTTTGTCCGAGGAGCAGCGGGTAGAGCAGCGGACCGGCGCCGCTGCCGACCTTCGTCATCGCATTGGGCGACGTATTCGCCAGAAAGACGAAGCCGAGATGTTTCTCAGGGATGAAGCTGACGATGGCGCTGATGCCTTCGGAACCG
>DATART010000464.1:0-16950 GCA_036264035.1 Thermoanaerobaculia bacterium
GATCGCCGATTTCCTCACACCCTCTGAGCGTCACGTCGGCCGCACCGAGAGGTCCGATTACATGCGTAGTGCTGAGGCCCGACCGTCGTTCCGTCTGCTGTCCATGACCGCAAATAACGCACTTGCGTGTCCAGATCGCGGAACTAGCCGTAGAAGGCGTCTCACCACAAAGGCACAAAGAGCCCCGAGAGAGTTTCTACGGCTTCCAGCCCACTCCCGATCCCACAACCGTAGCCGCACCGCCCTCTTGACGTCAAGCATAACGTCAACGAGAATGCCGAACAAGATGTCAATGTTCTTTGACGTCGGGAAGGCTGACAACGAGATGGCAACGGCGCTCGCAGAACGGCTCGACAAGATCAAGGCACTCGCTGGCATCACCGGCCGGGATGTCGCGCAACTGCTCGACACGAGTCCGGAGACTGTGTCTCGCTGGACCACGGGAAAAGTCGATCCACAACGGGAACGGCTGCATCGATTGCTCGAGTTGGAGTTTTTCCTCACAGAACTATCGGAGTTTTACTCGCCCGACCAGGCAAAGCTCTGGTTGTTCAGTCCTCACCGCCTCCTCGGCGGCGAAACCGCCGCAGCGCGAATTCAGAGCGGCAAGACCGAGGATGTCTTCGCACTTCTCGAACAGCTTCGCTCGGGCGCGTACGTGTAGTCGTGATCTACGCACCCGAAGTATTGGATGCGCTGCAGACGCGCGGCAGTGATCGTTCTCCTACGGCTTCCACCGCACGCCCACCCACCCGCGCGTCTTGCGCTCGATTCGTACTCGAGCGATGCCGGCGGTTAGTTGCAAGGCCGGCGTTTTGACGAGCGGCATCGGCGGGATATTCGCAGCGGTCTCCAGGCCGAGGAGATCGAGATCGCGGCCGAGATTGTGGCGTTGCCAGAAGGCGGTGATGCCGCCGAATCCGACGGAAAGGCGTTCGCCGCGGTAGGTCGCGGATGAAAACGATCCGCGTTCGAAAGCGGGGTCGAGGATGCGATCGAGGAGAAGCGAGTCGGGCTCGATTGACGATGCGGTGCCGCCGAGGTTGAGGTGGCGGCCGGCAGTCCAGGCGGCGCCGAAGGTGAGGGCGCCGGCGTGGACGGCGCCGCGGGCGGTGGCGTGGAGGTGATTGGCGGAGTCGGCGGCGATGTCGATCCGTTCGGAGCCGAGGCGATGTTGGCGGGTGGTGACGTGCGCATCGACGAAGGCCCGGTTGCGATGCTGCGCGATGAGCGCTCCTCCGCTGATCGCGATGTGCGAGAGGGGAAAGATCGCGTCGCGCGTGGCGCGGAGTTCGAGGCCTCGTGTTTCGCGCGTGTCGAATGCGTGCGCGGCAATCGCGATCGGGAGGCCGCGCCAGACGGAGGCGAGGGCGAGGCCGCGCGGCATGTCGCGGGTGCCGATTGCGCCGAGGATGAGGGTGTCGAGGCGGCCGATGACGTCGCCGAGGCGGAGGCCGAATTCGGTGGTGTGGCCGAAGGGGGTGTATTGGCCGCCGAACGCCGTCGACGCTTCCTGGCGTCCGAGGCCATACGGGCGCGGCGTGACCGGGTCGTCGTGGAGGACGACGGGCGTGGCGGGCGGCGGCGGAAGCGCGGGGACGAGCGATCGATCGAATGCCGGCAGTGGCGGCGCGAGCGATGTTGCATCGGCGATGCGGCGGACGACGAATCCGTCGGGATCGAGCGACATGAAGTAGAGCGAGCCGTCTGAAGATGGCGCCGGCGAGAGCGCCATGCCGGCGTTGCGCGTGACGTAGGCCGGACTGATAGCGACGTCCATGCGCGCGATGTCGATGAAACCGTGTCCGGCGACGGCAGCGAAGAGCGCGCCGTTCGAACCCCACTCCGGCGCGAACGCTCCGGTGACTGGCAGCGGCTTTCCGTCGATCGCGACGCGCCACTCCCCCTTCGCGTGCTCGGCCCAGGCGATGCGGCCATCAGCGGCGGCGCGCGGATGGGAGTAGACGACGTCGAGGGAGGGCGTCGTGCGTTCGATGGTTGCACCCGAGGTGAGATCGACGTTCACGATCTGCGATTGGCCGAAGCGGCTCCGGACGGCGACAACGTGCGTGGCATCGATCGGATCGGCGTCCTTCACATCGGCGAGATGCGTGAGGCGATCGACAGCGCCTGACGACGGATTCCAGCGGAAGAGATCGTGGTGGAGAAAGCCGGCGACGTCCGGCTGCTTGTGCGTGTAGATGATCGCGGTGCCGTCGCGCGTCCAGCGCGGATTCTCGATGTCGCCGCCGTCGGGCGGTTTGTACGAATGCAGCGGCTTGCGCGGGAATGGTTTCGTGCGAACCGGCGCGACGTCCTGTGGATCGCGGCGCAGCATCTCAGCAACTCGTTGAGCGTTCTTCGCTTCTTCCTCGTTTGCGCCTGTGGAGTAGACGACGAGCGTCGCCTCTCCTTTTGCGTTGCGCAGCATCATGGCCAGCTTCGTCCCGTCAGGTGAAACCGCCGGATCGCCGCTGCCGCGCGTCGTCTGCTGCCACAACTCGCCATCCTTCCAGCCGCCGGCGCGGGCGATGGTCATCGCGTTCGCCGACAGCTCGGCCGTGAATTGTCCGTAGAGACGTTGCGGCGTGTCGCCGAAGACGCCGGCGAAGGCGCTGTCGAAACTGCGGCGCTGGCGCGCGGTCATGCGCGCCCAGAGATTGCGAAGCGAATCATGCCCACTCTTTTCGACGAGCCATTCCAGGAACGCGGAGCCAGCCAGGTAGGCCATCGACATGCCGAGGAAGCGGCGGTCGGAGTTGAGCTGAGAATACGTTGGCAACTCACCGTTCACGGCCCACGTGCGCAGGACCGCGGCGCGCATCGCACCCGAGGGGCGGCCGCTGCCGGTGATGCGTCCTTCGATCAGGGTAGCGTAGCCTTCCAGCAGCCAGCGCGGCGCGTGAAGCGTGATCGGATTCAGCGGGAGGAGATGTGCGAGGGCGCGATCGGGCGGATTGCGCGATGGGCGGAGGAGATGAACGAGATGCGCGGCTTCGTGGACCGTCAGCAGATCGATCCAGTTCGAGTACTCGCCGATCTGCGTCTCCGGTTCGGGCGGCTCGGCGTAAAGAACGATACGCGGCGTGTCGAGCAAGGCGATGGTGATGCCGTTCGCGTCAGCGATCGGATTCTCGATCACGACGTCGGTCACCGTCTCCGGCGCGAAGCCGACTTCGGCGACGACCGCGGTGCGCACCGACTCCAATCGCGCCGCCGCGCGCGTGGCCCACGCTTCGTAGGCAACCGGATAGTGGACGCGAAAGTGCGGCGTGTTGATGGTCCGCCACTCCTGGTGCGGCGCCTGCGCGGCAAGCGTTGAGGCAAAGAAAATGGAGAGAAGCGCGAGGCGGCCGATCATGCAAAAATGCGCCCCATGAAACGATTCGCCATCCTGCTCGCGATCCTCATCGCCATCACCGTCCCCATCGCCATCAATGGTCAGGAGAAGCCGCACATCATGCTGGTCATGCACGGAGGAGCGGGAACGATCACGCGCGGCAGTATGACCGCGGAGATGGAAACGCAGTACCGCGACGCGCTGGCGCAGGCGCTGAAAACGGGGCAGGGCGTGCTGATGAAAGGCGGCTCGAGCATCGACGCGGTCGAAGCGAGCATCCGCATCCTCGAGGACTCGCCGCTCTTCAACGCGGGCAAGGGCGCAGTCTTCACGCACGAGGGAAAGAACGAGCTCGACTCGTCGATCATGGACGGAAAGACGAAGAAGGCCGGCGCGGTGGCGGGCGTCACGATCATCCGCAATCCGATCTCGGCGGCGCGCGCGGTGATGGAGAAGTCGCCGCACGTGATGATGGTCGGCCGCGGCGCGGAGCTGTTCGCGACGAAGATGGGGCTGGAGATCGTCGATCCGTCGTACTTCTGGACGGAGAAACGGTGGAAGGGGCTGCAGGAGGAGCTGCTCAAGGAGCAGCAGCGGCAGGCCAATCCGCATGCGTCGATCAAGTCTGACGATGAGACGCGCCACGGCACAGTCGGCGCGGTGGCGCTCGACGCCGCCGGCAATCTCGCCGCGGGCACGTCGACCGGCGGGACGACGAACAAGCAGTACGGCCGCGTCGGCGACTCGCCGATCATCGGGGCCGGCACGTACGCGGACAACGATTCGGTCGCGGTCTCCTGCACCGGCACCGGCGAATTTTTCATCCGCTGGACCGTGGCCCACGACATCGCCGCGTTGTATCAGTACAAAGGAATGACGGTCGAGCAAGCGGGCAACGAAGTGATCCACAAGAAGCTGGATCCGGTCGGCGGCGACGGCGGCGCGATCATCCTCGACCGCAAAGGCAACTTCGCGATGCCGTTCAACACGGAGGGGATGTATCGAGGATGGATCGGGGCGGATGGGGTGCCGCATGTCGAGATTTACAAGTAGCGTTTACTTTTTTCACGCGGAGACGCGGGGACGCGGAGTGAAGCCCGGCTTTCTCCGCGCCTCCGCGTCTCCGCGTGAAAAGCCTTTATGTGCAACTCGCGCTAATCCCTGCTAATCGCCCGCTCGCCCACGCCCACTGGAAATTGAATCCTCCGATCCGTCCGTCGATGTCGAGGATTTCGCCGCAGAGATAGAGGTTCGGGCAGATTCGCGATTCCATCGTCGCCACCGAAACCTCCGATAACGGAACACCGCCCGCCGTCACCTCGGCGTACTCGAATCCGCGGTCGCGAATCACCGGCAGCGTGTAGTCGACGAGATCGCGGACAACGCGGCGCCGGTCATCTTTTGACAGACGACCGAGAGCTGTCTCCGGCGCGAGTCGAGCGAGAAGGCGGTCAGGAAGACGCAGAACGCTGCCGATCGTGGCGCGCGGGTTCCGCTTCGCCGCCGCGATCAGCGACGTCTCGACCGACTCGAACGTCTCGCCCGGAAGAAAGTTCGCGGACAACGTCGCCGGCTGATGCGCGATCCAATGCCGGCTGATGTCGAGGACGACAGGACCGCTGAGTCCAAAGTGCGTGAAGAGCATCGAGCCGCGATGGCGCTGCACGATTCGTCCGGTCGGCGATTTTACGGCCAGCTCGGCGTCGACCGAAATGCCGCTGAGGTCCGTGATCCAGTGGCCCTTCTCCACGACCAGCGGGACGAGCGCGGGAAATGTGGGCGTGACGGTGTGTCCGAGCATTCGCGCCAGCGCGTAGCCCGATCCATCGCTGCCGGTTTTCGGCACGGAGCGCCCGCCGGCGGCGAGGATGACGCGATCGGCTCTGATCTCGTCATTGATGACGAAGCCGCGCTCGATCTTCTCGACGCGCATGTTGGTGATGATCTCGACGCCCTCCGCCGCGCGCAGCAACGCATCGACGACATCGCGCGCCCGATTGCTCACCGGGAAAAGCTTGCCTGTCTCTTCGCGCTTCAGGGGAACGCCGAGCTCGTCGAAGAACGCGATCGTTTCCCCGACGTCGAACGTGCGCAGCACCTTCGCGATCGCATTCCGGCTGCCATTGAAATCGTCGGCACGCACGATCTCATTCGTAACGTTGCATCGCCCGCCGCCGGAGATGAGGATCTTCGCGCCGATCTTCTTCGCGCCATCGATGGCGAGAACGCGTGCACCAGCACGCGCGGCGGCGATCGCAGCCATGAGGCCGGCAGCGCCGGCTCCGATGACGGCGACGTCGTAGCAGTCAGAGCGTGACAAGAAGGTTCAGCACCTGGCGCGCGCGCGCAATCGCCTCGCCGGCGACCTGCTCTGACGCCTCGAGATCATCGTCATAGTCAGCCCGATTGCGGAGAAAACGGAGACGAGCAAGGTGCGCCGCAATCATGGCGCCAGTCTCGCCCCGCAGTGCGAAGAACGTCGCCACTTCTCCATGCTCCGCCGCGCTCTTACGAATCATGCGTCCATGCCGCTCGCGCGACTGACGGCGTGCTGTGGCAAATGCGGCGTAATAGGCACGGCTTGTCGCAGACCGAAACCTTGCCTCGGAGCCTCCGGGTAACTCACCCGACGCCAGTGCCTGAGCGAGAATGAGATACGCACTCCAGTCGAAACTCATCTGTGAAAGAAACCGAAGTTCACTTCCAGGTCGGGATCTTCGCGATCGCGGATCCATTCGCGTTCGAATGCGAAAAGATCGTCCACCGACGCGGTGCGACGATCGAACTCGATGAACAAATCGCGGTCACCGGATTCGTGATCGAAAGCGAGCACCAGATGTAAAGGATGTCCGGGAAATGCCTCCGCCAACCGTTCCGCCGCACGCAAGACCTTCGCGCGCAGTGCCGGGTTGTCTTCCACGAATGCCGCCGCGTCGGGCGTGATCGAAACGAACGCCTCGCTGAGCCGGTCACGCCGGCGCGGCAGGGACGCGCGCGACTCGGAGACTTTTTTCGTCATTGAAACAGGATTGTACGGCGAACCCGCTACCATTCGCGGCCATGCTTCGCAGAACCTTCGCTCTCCTCGCCACGCTGCTCATCGTTCCCGCCTCGCTCTTCGCTCAGAAGGCGGCCGACGCCGCGCAGATTCAGCTCGCGCTCAAAAAACTCACCGTCGTCGGCAGCGCGCTGTATGTCGCCGCGCATCCTGACGATGAGAACACCGCGCTCATCGCCTGGCTCGGCAACGAGCGTCTGTACCGCACCGCCTATCTCTCGATGACGCGCGGCGACGGCGGCCAGAATCTCCTCGGCGACGAAAAGGGCGAACTGCTCGGCGTCATCCGCACGCAGGAGTTGCTGGCCGCGCGGCGCACCGACGGCAGCGAACAACTCTTCACCCGCGCGCTCGACTTCGGATTTTCCAAGGGTCCTGACGAAACGCTCAGAATCTGGGGGCACGACCTCGCGCTGGCCGATGTTGTCTGGGACATCCGCCGCTTTCAGCCGGACGTGATCATCACGCGCTTTCCGACGACCGGCGAAGGCGGCCACGGCCACCACACCGCGTCGGCGATTCTCGCGGGCGAAGCCTTCACCGCCGCGGCGGACCCGACGAAATTTCCCGAGCAACTCCAATACGTCCACGTGTGGCAACCGCGGCGGCTCTTCTTCAACCGCTTCGGCTTTCAGCCCATCAAGCCGGACGATCCCTCGGTCGCGAACGCGCTGCGCGTCGACATCGGCGCCTTCAATCCGCTGCTCGGCCGCTCCTACACCGAGATCGCCGCGGAAAGTCGCAGCATGCACAAGAGCCAGGGCTTCGGCGCGGCCGAGCGGCGCGGCACGTTCTTCAACTACTTCGACCAGCTCGCAGGCGATCCCGCGAAGTCCGACATCTTCGACGGCATCGATACGTCGTGGTCGCGTTATGCAGGCGGCGAGGCCGTGGGGAAAGTACTGCAGCAGGCCTCCGATTCGTTCGATCCGAAGAATCCGTCCAGGTCCATTCCGCTTCTGCTGCAGGCGTACGATCTTCTCGATCGACTTCGCGCCGGCGGTCCGTGGGCGGCGACGCCGTGGGCGGATGTAAAGCAGCGCGATCTGCTGAGCGCCATCCGCGCCTGCGCCGGAATCTCCATCGACGTCGCTGCAGCCGACTCCTCCGTCACCGCGGGCAACACGATCACGATCAGCGTCAGCGTCGTCAATCGCTCCGACTATCCGTTCACTCTTTCGATGGTCGCGTCGCGCTACGCCGATCCGAGCAAGGGCGTGAACGCGCCGCTCGTCAACAACGTGCCGATCAAGACCGATCTGAACATCAAAGTTCCGGCCGACTTCCCGATCTCGCAGCCGTACTGGTTGCAGAAGCCGCCGAACAAAGGCTCGTACGTCGTCGACGATCAGCGGCTCATCGGCATCCCCGAAAATGCGCCTGCGATTCCGATCCTCGTCACGCTCACCGACAACGCCATGCACACGATCATCTTCGAAGTGCCGGCGGTGTATCGCTGGACGGACGCGGTGCAGGGCGAGCGCACGCGAGCGGTCGATGTGACGCCGCCGATGACTGTGAATCTCGGCTCCGGCGTGTATGTCTTTCCGGATGCGCAGCCGAAACCGGTCACCGTCTGGCTGCGCAATTTCAGCGGCAGCGGCCCGGTCAGCGTGCGATTGAAGTTCGTCAAATTCTCGGGCGGCGTGGACGTCCCGAACGCCGCGCTGCAGGCGTGGCGTTCCGAGCCAGCCTCGGTCGTCGTCAGCTTCGCAAAGAAAGGCGAAGAAGCGCACGCCACGTTCACCGTCAAACCGCCGGCGGGTGAGTTGATCAGCTACGTCGCCGCCGAGGCGGAAACGGTCGACGGAAAAAAGATCGATACCGGTATCACCAACATCGACTATCCGCACATTCCGCCGCAGCGCGTCTTCGGCGACGCCGTCGCGAAGCTCGTGCGCGTCAACGTGAAGAAACTCGGCAACCGCGTCGGCTACATCATGGGTGCCGGCGATGACGTGCCGTCCGCGCTGCGCCAGGTCGGCTACGACGTCACGCTGCTGACGGACGACGACCTCGATCGCGGCGATTTTTCAAAGTACGACGCCATCGTCACCGGCGTGCGCGCCTACAACGCCCGCCCGCGCATGCGGCTCGCGCATCCGAAGCTGATGGAGTACGTCAAGAACGGCGGCACGCTCGTCGTCCAGTACAACAGCACCAACCCGCAGCCGCTGCTCGTCGACGTGCCCGGTCCGTATCCGTTCAAAGTCACGACCGATCGCGTCACCGTCGAAGAGGCGCCGGTTCGTTTCGTCCATCCCGACTCGCCGCTGCTCAACGTGCCGAACAAAATCACGCAGGCCGATTTCAACGGCTGGGTGCAGGAGCGCGGCCTCAACTTCGTCAAGGATTGGGATCCGCAATACCAGACCGTGCTCGCGTCGAACGATCCCGGCGAACCGGAGAAAGAAGGCGGTGAGCTTTACGCGCACTACGGCAAGGGGACGTTCATCTACACGAGCTACGCCTGGTTCCGGCAGCTTCCGGCGGGCGTGCCGGGCGCGTACAAGATGTTTGTCAATCTCGTTTCAGCGAAGTAACGAACTTCGCGGCGCGTCATCCGTTCAATGAGTCAATGAGCAGCGAGAGCAAAGTGAACTGGCCGCGGCTGTATTCCGCGGTACTGGCCGAGCTCGCGCTGCTGATCGTCATCTTCTACGCCTTCACGAAAGCGTTCGCATGAGACCGATCGACTGGATCGTTCTCATCGGCACGCTCGCGGCCATCGTCGCCTACGGCACGTGGAAAGGGAGGCACAAGAAGAACCTCGACGGCTATCTGCTGGCCGGCCGCCAGTTGAAATGGCCGACCATCGCGCTGTCGATCATGGCCACGCAGGCCAGCGCGATCACGTTTCTCTCGACGCCCGGCCAGGCCTACACCGACGGCATGCGCTTCGTGCAGTTCTACCTCGGCCTGCCGATCGCGATGGTGATCCTCTCCATCACCGCCGTCCCGATCTACCACCGCCTGAAAATTTTCACCGCATACGAATATCTCGAAACGCGTTTCGGCGTCGGCACGCGCACGCTGACGGCGCTTCTCTTTCTCATTCAGCGCGGACTTTCGACAGGCATCACGCTCTACGCGCCGGCGCTTATCGTGTCGGTGATTCTCGGCTGGAACATTCACGTCACCAACGTCGTGGTCGGACTGCTGGTGGTGATCTACACCGCGTCCGGCGGCACGAAAGCGGTCAGCCGCACGCAGGTCCACCAACTGCTCATCGCCCTCGGCGGGATGGCGGTCGCGCTCATCATCGCCATCCACTCGCTGCCGCAGGACGTTACGCTCGTCGAAGCCTTCCGCGTCGCAGGACGGATGGGACGCCTCAACGCCATCGACTTCCGCTTCGATCCGAAGACTCAATACAACTTCTGGTCGGGCCTGATCGGCGGCGCGTTCCTGGCGCTCTCGTATTTCGGAACGGACCAATCACAAGTCCAGCGCTACCTCACCGGCTCGTCGGTCGCGGAGAGCCGCCTCGGGCTGCTCATCAACGGCATGGTCAAAGTTCCGATGCAGTTCTTCATCCTCTTCGTCGGAGCGATGGTCTTCGTCTTTTATCAATTTGTAGCTCCGCCGCTTTTCTTCAACACCGTGCAGCGCGCGAAGGTCAGCACCAGTCAATACGCGGCCGAATATGAAGCGCTGGAGGCGCAGCATCAGACGCAGTTCACCGAAAAGCGCGCCGATGTGCAGCGCCTGCTGACAGCGATGCGCGCGCACGACGAGGCCGCGACCACGTCCGCAACGACGGCGCTCCGCAACGTGCAGCAGCGCGAGACCGCCACCCGCACCGCCGCCGCGTCGCTCATCAACCGCACACAGCCGGGCGCCGACAACAGCGACACGAACTACATCTTCCTGACCTTCGTCATCGACTACCTGCCCGCCGGCGTCGTCGGATTAGTGCTCGCCGCGATTTTCTGCGCGGCGATGTCGGCGACGTCGTCGGGCCTGAACTCGCTGGCGTCGACCACCGTCGTCGATATCTTCCGCCGCCTCGGCAAGCCGCACGCGACCGACGCCGAATGTGTGCGGCTCTCGAAACTGTCGACGATCGCCTGGGGCCTCTTTGCAATTGCTTTCGCCGAATTCGCGAACCGCCTCGGCTCGCTCATCGAAGCGGTCAACAAGCTCGGCTCGCTCTTCTACGGCACAATCCTGGCGATCTTCCTCCTCGCCTTCTACACCAAGCGCGTCAGCGGCACCGCCGCTTTCTTAGGCGCGCTGATCGGAGAAGCCGCCGTGGTCTGGTGCGCCGTCGCAACGGACCTGGCCTGGCTGTGGTGGAACGTGATCGGCTGCGTAGTCGGCGTGGTCGCGGCGCTCATCGTGCAGCGCTTCGTGGCGGAGCAGGATCCGCGTACATCTGCGTCATCTGCGGATCAAGCTTTTAATCCGCAGATGAACGCAGATTGACACAGATCTACTTCTTCCAATCGTTGATCGAGGTCTGAATCTCGCCGGCGAGCTCTTTGTCGTTCGCTCCGGCCAGTTTCAGCGCGGCTTCGCCCGTGGCGATCGCGCCGGCTTTGTCGCCGTTCTTCGCCTGGATGCGCGCCTTCAGATACAGATTCGAGATCGTCTGCTTCGCCTTCAGCGACTGATCGAGCCACTTCGTGGCCTGCTCGGTTTTGCCGGCATCGAACGCGAATGCGGCAGCGCGATACGGCGTCTGGAAATCGGTGGCCGCGGCGCCCGCGACCGCCGCGCCGGCGTCGGCGATCACCTTCGCCGTCGTATTCGTGCCGACCGTGAACGGTACCGAGAGGTTCTCCCATCGGATGGCCACCACCGCGGTGTCGTTCGTCACCTGCGGGAACTCGATCGTCATCAGCTCGTGGAAAGTCGACTTCTCCGGCTTTGCCGTGACGCGCAGCGCGTCATCAGCCTGTTTGTAGTTGAACGAGCCCCACTGCTTGGCGGTCTTGTTGAAGATGATCGTCCACAAATCCTTCCCCGGAATCGTGTGCAGCGAATACGTCCCCTTCGGCAGCGGCTGGCCGTTGATGGTGACGTCGTCGCTGAACGAGATCTGCGTGGCCTCGTTCGCGCCGGTGCGCCAGACCTGGTCGTACGGCACGAGCCCGCCCCAGATGACGCGCCCCTTCACCGCCGGCCGGCTGTAGTCGACGGTGATGTCGGTCAGACCAACGGTCGCCGTGGTGACCATGTGCTGCGAAACGCGCGGCAGCTTGAGCGCCGGCGCGGCCGTCTGGGCCGCGAGTACTGCGGGAAAAAGGAAAAGACAAATCGCAATGACCTTGCGCATGGAAAAACTCCTTTCGGTTTCTGAACCGCGCGTGATCGTAGCAAAAGCACGGCGCGGGTGTTGTCAGTTATCGGGCGGTCGGGGGTCAACCAATCTTCCGGAGTGGCTCGGCAACGGGCGATCGATGGCCGCGCCGACACCTCAAATGTCGGCTGGAAGGATTCGAAAGTTCTTTCGCGGCGCGGGGCGGATTGCGCGGAAGTGGCGTTCGTCGAGGGTGAGGACGTCGAAGGCGTCGTGGCGCGCGGCGAGGACGGCGATTGACGCATCGGCCAGGCCGATGCGGAGCGAGCGGTATTTCGTGATGAGGTGCCGCGCCTCCTCGACATCGTCTTCATCAAAGGTGGCTAATTCGTAAGCCCTCCGGCCGATCTCGGCAAGAAAGAGCGTCTCCGCCTCAACGCCGCCGAACTTCTGGATCAGGAAGTCCGCTTCGGCGAGGACGAATGGCGAAATGATTCGCGGCGGCGTTGCGCTGAGAAGAGCCGCTGCACACTCTTCGTGCCAATTCTGGTCGGCGAACATCGCAGCCAGAATGCCGCTCGTGTCGACGAGAATCACCGGCCGAAACTCTCGAGCAACGCGTCGACGTTCTCGGCGATGGTCGGATCGCCAAGACCAGCGTTCGTGAGCGGAATGCGCGGAACCGGCGCACGGGCAACCATCGTCGCGTCATTGATCGCATCGCGAATCACGTCCGCTTCGGACTTGCCGCTGGCGCGCGCGACCTTCTCGACGCGCTTCTTCAATTCATCGGGCAGATAGATCGTGGTCTTTCGCATACCATATGTTAACCATACGTCAGGTGCGCTGTACAACAATCAGCGTCACGTCATCTTCCGGCGGGCCGGTTACACCGCGCCACGTTTGGACCTCGGCAATGATCTTCGCGGCAAGCTCGGCCGCGGAGTTCGCGCCCTTTGCGGCGATCGTCGTACGCAGGCGCTCGTCGCCCCAGATTTCCGCGTTTCGGTTCGACGTTTCGGTGACGCCGTCGGTGTAGAGGACCAGCGTGTCGCCGGGGACGAAGGGCCGCGACACCTCCTCGTAGCGCGCGTCGCGGAAGCGGCCGAGCACGACTCCGGGAGCGATGATCTCGTCGCACGTTTCGCCGTGGAGGAGGATCGGCGGCGGGTGACCGGCGGAGGCGGTCGTGAGAATGCCGGCGATCGGATCGATGTGGACGTACGCGGCGGTGATGAACTGCCGTTCGAGGCGGCCGAAGAAGAGCGCGTTCAGATTCGCCAGGACGCGCGCGGGCGATGACGCGTTTTCCGATTGCGTGGCCAGCGCGATTTTCAGCATCGACGCGACCAGGGCCGCGGGGACGCCGTGGCCGGAGACATCGGCGATGAAGACGCCGAGGCAACCGCGATCGAGCTCGAGGAAATCGTAGAAATCGCCGGCGACGTCCGAGGCTGGTGTGTAGACCGCGGCGACTTCCAGGCCGCGCAGCTCGGGATTCTTTCGCGGCAGTGCAGCCAGTTGGATCTTGCGTGCGGTGGCGAGCTCGCTATCGACCACGGCCAGGCGCTGCTGCGACTGCGTCGCGTGGCGCATCGTCGTAACGATGATCGTCAGCATCAGGATCAGGAAGCCGGTCGGCTCGCGCGTGACGCCGTATGGATCGCCGACGAAGCGAAAGTGCTCGTTCAAAACGAACGCGGCGAAGACGAGCGCGCCGATGCGGACGAGGCTCCAATTGCCGGAATCGGGTGACGCGGAAAGCAGATCGATCGCGAGCACCGCGATCAGCACGATCACCAGCGCGTCGATGACCGGCTTCAGCGCGAACGGCGAATGGACCGCGACCTCATACGGAATCGCGACGGCCGCACACGCGACCAGCGCAAACGTGATGATGCGGTGCACGAGCGGGCGCCGGTTGCCGCTGAACGTTTCGAACAGCAGCGCCGCCGGAATCGGCACGAGGTACTCGAAGTCGGAGCGCACGTAATCGAGCCAGCGCGGATGACCGTAAAGCAGCGTAAACGCTTCGGTGTTGATCGCCAGCCGCGCTCCGTACGCGATCGCAAACAGTCCCGTGTAGACGAACGACCTGCGCGACCTTCCCGCCGTCAGCGCGCCGAGGAGCAACATACCAATGCCCATCGTGATCAGCACGGCGGCGATCACGCCCGCAGTCATGTCGCGATGAAAGACGGCGATCACCTCGGCGGCCGTGTGCTCCATCGCGGCGATGATGACATGAGGCGCGTGATGTAATCGCGTGATGCCTGACTTCCGCAGAACGCTCGAGCGCGCGTTTCGGCGCCGCGTGGTCGTCAAGGACACGGCCGACGCGGTCGTCGCCACCGGTGCGAGCGCGCAGGCGGACGAGGAAGCGTACGGCGCGCAGGCAGCGACGTCATCGGCCGCGGCCACGATCGCCATCATGCTGGCGGGCATCGCCGCGTTTCTGAATCTTTACGCGACGCAGCCGTTGTTGCCGATGCTGGTGCGGATTTTCGGGGCATCGAAAGCGGCGGTTGGGATGACCGTCAGCGCGGCGACGATCGGAGTGGCGCTGTCGGCGCCGTTCTGCGGGCTGATCGCGGAACGCGTCGGACGGAAGCGCGTCATCGTCACGGCGACGTTGCTGCTGACGATTCCGACACTCCTCGCGTCGACAGCGACCTCGCTGCCGATGCTGATCTTCTGGCGCTTTCTGCAGGGGTTGGTGATGCCAGGCATCTTCGGCGTGGCCATCGCGTACATCGCCGAGGAGTGGCCGGCGGCGAACGTCGCCTCGGCGATGTCGCTCTACGTCAGCGCCACCGTCCTCGGCGGATTCCTCGGGCGCATTCTGCCGGGGTATGCCGCGACGCATCGGATCGCGAGCTCGATCGCGCCGAGCTGGCGCATCGGGTTCGTGCTGATCGCCGCGTGCGATCTCGTTTTCGGTGCACTCATCGCGCGCTGGCTTCCGCGCGATCGAAAGCCGGTCGTTGTCGTTTCGAAGGCGCCCGGCGGGATGCTGCGGCACCTGCGCAATCCGCGGCTCGTGGCGACGTACGTGGTCGGATTCAACGTGCTTTTCTCGCTGGTCGCGGTCTTCACGTACATCACCTTCCACCTGGCCGCTGCGCCATATCTGCTGACGCCTGCGCAACTCAGCTCGCTCTTCGTCGTGTATCTCGTCGGGCTGATCGTCACGCCGCTCGCGGGCATCGGCATCGGCCGAGCGGGCTCACGGCCGGTGCTGATCGTGGCGGTGATCGCGTCGATGACCGGCGTCCTGCTGACGCTCCTGCATTCGCTTCCGCTGATCATCCTCGGCTTGATTCTCTGTTCGTCCGGTGTCTTCGTTTCTCAGTCGGCATCGACGAGCTACATTCAGACCGCGGCGGCCGCCGGAGGACGCTCATCGGCGGCCGGTCTCTATGTGGCCTGCTACTACGCCGGCGGCAGCGTGAGCGGCGTGCTGCCGGGATTCTTCTGGCGCTTCGGCGGCTGGACGGCTTGCGTGATCCTCGTGGTGGCCGTGCAGGTGATCACCATCGCTGTAGCCGGATTCGGATGGCGCGAATGATCGATGTCTACTTCGTCGACTTGAATGTCGCGGACGACGTTCTCGACGCGCTCGCGAACCTGCTCACGGTTGTCGAGCGCGCCCGCGCGGACCGCTATCGATTTCCCGATGATCGCCGCCGTTCCATCGTCGCGCGCGCGGCGACGCGCCGGCTCCTCGCCCGCTACCTGAACGCCGATCCACTGGCGCTCACCTTTGACGAGGAGAAATTCGGCAAGCCCTTTCTGCGCGGACGCGAGATCGAATTCAACGCCAGTCACTCCGGCGATCTGGTCGCGGTCGCGTTCGCGCGCGGCACGGCAGTCGGCGTCGACGTCGAGCGGCGCCGCCAGATGACCGACGCGCTCGCTCTTGCGCGGCGCTATTTTTCTGCCGAGGAGGTGCGCATCGTCGAACGTGCCGGCGACGTTGCCGATGCATTCTTCGCGATCTGGACGGCAAAAGAAGCGATCGTCAAAGCGAGCGGGAAAGGGATCGGGTTCGGCGACCTCGACGGATTCACTGTTCCGTTTCGCGATCCGCAACTGCGGCCGGTCATCGACGGCTGGAGCGTTGCCGCGATCGATCCGGCCCGCGATGGCTACTACGGAGCCGTGGCAGCGGGCGATTGCAATCGGCCCATCACCGCACGCTCCATAAGTGCGGCCGCTTTGCTTTAGACTTCGCAGCCGTGCCGGCTCCAAACGAAGAGCGTCGCAGATTTCAGCGTGTGCGACTGGTCCGTCCGGTCGTGGCGCGGCTCGGCCAGGTGCGCGTTTTTCTGCTCGAGCTCTCGCTCAGCGGTGTCCTCGTTGCGCATCAGGGCAACATCCCGCCCGAGGGATCCACGGGCGTGGTGATGTTCGAATGGGACAGCATTGCCGTCGCTTTGGAGTGCCGGATCATGCGCAACACGCTCCAGAAAATGGCGCGCAGCGCGAGCGAAAAAAGCGTGTATCACGCCGCGATGGAAATCGTCCGCGCCTCCGACAATGCGATGAAGACGCTGCGCGACATGATTTCCGAGGTTGTGGCGCGCGCGCTCGACGAACAGAAAGCAAATGCGCGCGGCATTCCGGCCGTCGCCGCGCAGACGTTCCAAACCGGGAAGGGCAGCGCGTTCCTGCGCCTGGAGCTCCTCAACGGCGTCTGGCGCCGGACCGAAACGACGCGTCCCGACCAGCCGATGAACGGCTTCACGATCTCCGCCGATGAGCCGCCGGAACATGTTGCCATGCTCTGCGATACCTACGCGTCCTCCGATCATGAGAACCGCAAGCTGATCAAGGTGATGGCGGAGCTGAGCATCAGCAAGGCGGAGGGGATTCCGACACGAAGGTACAGTCCGTAGATGTCATCCTGAAAGGCTGTGAGGCAATCGTTAGCGCGACGAGGCTGGCGACATCAGGCGCTGCATCTAGCCAAAGCACAGACAAGAGTGTATGTGCCACACTCGCTTGCGCCTGTAGCAGCAGTCCGCAAGTACGGCAGGGTCAATGAGGCACAGACCAGACGTGTCCAAATTAGCCGGCGTCGCGCAGTGTGGCTTGCTGCAGGGCCGCCGCGAAGCGGCACGAAGCCACCGAAGGTGGCTCGTACGGTAGCCGGTGGTCCGAGCGAAGCGAGCGACCACCGGTCATCGATCGCGTCGAAATTTCCGACCGCGGCAGCGGTCGCGGAGGAATTCACGCCGGTTGGTATTTGATACGTGACCCCGGCCGGGCATACGCGCTAACTTAAGGTGTCGTAGAATGGCGATA
>DATART010000010.1:0-7751 GCA_036264035.1 Thermoanaerobaculia bacterium
GGCTTCGCGAATCGCCCGCTATTACCGACACCGGCCGCGATCTCATCGATCATTACGACGAGTACACCGACGGCGTCACCGATGCGCGCCGCTGCGAGATCAATCGCGCCATCATCGATGACGCCTTCCACGGCGCGGTCAAGCTGTATCGCGACATCCGCCTCTCCGCGCTCTACACCAAACTGCACGCGCGCAATGACGAAGAGGCGCGCACGGCGCTCTGCATCAGCGGCGGCGGCATCCGCACCGCCACCTTCGCCCTCGGCATCATTCAGGGTCTCGCCGGCGCGCGCATCCTCGACAAGTTCCACTATCTCTCCACCGTCTCCGGCGGCGGCTACATCGGCAGCTGGCTGTCATCGTGGGCGCGGCGTCATCCGAACGGAATCGCCGGCGTGCAGGACGATCTCGTGCGCGCCGACACCGCTGTCGAAGGAACGCAGCCGAACACGCCGAAGGGCGAACGGCCGGTGAAGAAAGTCGATCCCGAGCCGCGCCCGTTGCGGCATCTGCGCGCGTACAGCAACTACATGAGTCCAAAGCTCGGCTTTCTCTCCGCCGACACGTGGACGATGGCGTCGATGTACGTCCGCAATCTGCTGCTCAACCTGCTCGTGCTGATTCCGATCCTGGCGGCGCTTCTGGCTATTCCGCGACTGGTTTCGATGCTGCTGCGTCACGACACGCAGTTCCCTCAGCACACGTTGCTGATCGTCACCGCCGCCGCCCTCGCCGCCGGTTTTGGCTACCTCGGCGCGACGCGCCCAACCGTTCATGGCCGCAAAGCCAGCGCGAAGAGTCTTCGCGGAACAGGCGGCTTCTTCGCGTTCTGCACGATTCCGTTGACGGTCGCCTCCGCCGCAATCGCCCTCTATTGGGCCAAGATCGCCGAGCTTCCGTTCCAGCCGATCCTGCAACGCGACTGGATTTTCTATGCGTTTGCCGCCGCCGCGATGACGTTACTGCCTGCCGCCATCTACTACTACCGATTCTTCAAGGCCTCCGCCGCCGAACGCCGCGAGCCGCTGGAGCGTCAGCACGGCGCCGCCAAAAAACTCGCAACGGAACTGGTGGCCACGCTCACCGGCCTGGGAAGCGTGATTGCGCTCTTCTACCTCATCGCCAACAAAGTCTTCGATCATCCAGTCCGCGAAGTGCCCGACCTGAGCGGAATCGCGCCGTTCCTGCGCGGGCTCTTCGACTCCACGCCGGTGTCGGAGATCTACGTTTGCTTCGCCGTTCCGATCGTTCTGCTCATCTTCTTCGTGCAGAACGCCGCATTTGTCGGCATCTCCAGCAAGGTCAACGAAGACTACGATCGCGAGTGGTGGGGCCGCGGCGGGGCATTACTTCTGATGACAGCGGTCATTCTCGGCCTGGCCTGCTTCATTTCCGTCTTCGGACCGGTGCTGCTCTACCGCGCGCCGCTGCTCATCAGCTCCGTCGGCGGCGTGTCCGGACTTCTGGCCGGTCTCCTCGGCTTCAGCGCCAAGACGCCCGCGGACGATAAAAAGAAGGATGAGAAGGCCACCAAGAGCAGCACCGCGAGCGGCATCGGACTGGCGCTGGCCGTCCCGCTTTTTGTGGCCGTCCTCCTCGCGTCGATCTCGCTTGGGACGACCGTTCTGATCCAACTCATCCGCGGCCAGAAAGTCTCCGTCGCCACGAAATGGGTCGAACAGTTCCAGTCGAACGCGACGATTTCGCAGACCGCACAAACGCCCGCCGCGAAGTTCGAAACGAAGTATGAGACGGAGAAGGTTCCCTTCCTCTCGCTCGCAACCGTCAACGGCGTGCATCACCTCAAGACCGTGCACGCCACCGACCGCTGGGACCTTCTGGGCATCCTCGCCGCGGCCGCGATCGCGTCGCTGTTGTCAACGCTGGTGGGCGTGAACCGTTTCTCGATGCAGGCCTTGTATCGCAACCGCCTGATCCGCGCGTACCTCGGCGCATCACGCTACAGCCGCGATGCCGACGAATTCACCGGATTCGATCCGCACGACAATCTGCAGATGTACGAGCTGCAGCCCGACCTGCTCTGGCCCACCAGCTTCATCGACTTCCCAGCACTCGTGGCGCAGCTCATGGCGAACTTCACCACGCCCGGTTCGGTCGAGCAGATCATCTGGAACGCGCTCGACAAGAAGACGCGCGGCTGGCTCGAAGACAAGCGCGCCGTCAATGACGCGTTGAAGAACGCGATGATGCAGAACCTCAACCGAATCCTGATGCGCGAGGACCTCGGCGGCGGCATCGCGGGCGAGCCGTCCGCGCCGCGTCTGCGCCGCAACCGCGCCACATTGCAAGAGACGTTTGGCGATTGTCTGCGTCCGCGCCAGCATGCGCCGCTGCACGTCATCAATACCGCACTCAATCTCACGTCCGGCGAAAAACTGGCCTGGCAGCAGCGCAAGGCGGAGTCCTTCACGGTCACGCCGCTGCACTCCGGCAGCTTCTACGTCGGCTACCGCGACTCGAACGTGTACGGCGGTGAGGACGGAATCTCCATCGGTACTGCCGTCGCCATCTCCGGAGCCGCGGCCAGCCCGAATCAGGGCTACCACTCGTCGCCCGCGATGGCCTTCATCATGACCATCCTCAACGTTCGCCTCGGCTCGTGGCTCGGCAATCCCGGACTGGCGGGACGCAACACGTACCACAACGCTCATCCGCACTCGAACCTCGAGCCGTTGGCGTGGGAGCTGACCGGTACGACGAATGATCAGTGTCCGCTGGTCTACCTTTCCGACGGCGGCCACTTCGAGAACCTCGGCATCTACGAAATGGTCCTGCGCCGCTGCCGCTTCATCGTCATCAGCGACGGCGGTTGCGATCCGAAATGCTCGTTCGAAGACCTCGGCAATGCCATCCGCAAGATCCGCACGGACCTCGGCGTTCCGATCGACATCGAGTATGACGACATGCATCCGCGCAGCCCCGACTCGACGCTGACGAAAGGCCGCTACGTGACCACCGCCCGCATCCGCTACAGCGCCATCGACGAGGCGCCGTCGGAGATCGTGAACGGCGTGGAACACGCGAAAGAGATCGACGGCTGGCTCGTCTACATCAAACCCGGCCTGTACGACGGGGAGTACTTCCCGAAGGACGTGTACAACTACGCCACCGAGTCGCTCGACTTCCCGCACGAGACGACCGCCGATCAGTTCTTCAGCGAGTCGCAATTCGAGAGCTACCGTGCGCTCGGCCGCCACGCCTTCAACGAAATCTGCGCCAATTACAAGTCCGGCAAGAACACGTACGCCGCAACGTATCCGACCGTCGCCGCGTTCACGCAGGCCGCGAAGACGAACTCCCCGAAGATGTCCACGCTGCCTCCGGAAGGCGTCATCGCGGAGCGGTTGGATATTCTCAAGCAGTCGATCGATTCCGCATCGAACCTGGTTCGTCTGACGCCGGCGATCGCCGCGGCATCCCCGGCCGGCGGACAGAAGTCACCCACCGACGCGCCGCAGAAAACTGTCTGACGCTCATTGCCAGCCGGCCCGTTAACGGAAACGGGCCGGCTGGTACCATTCGGCGCGTGAAAATTATCGCCTCCCTTTTATTGACCACGCTGTTCGCCGCCGGACCGCGGCCGAAGCTTCAGACGCCGATCGAATCGACGGCGCGCATGTTCCTGTCGAACTTCGCCGCGGGCCGGTTCGAAGAGGCCACGCGCGACTTCAACGACGACCTGCGGCCTGTCGTCACCACCGCGATGCTGGCTGACTTGAAAAAGCAATTCGACCAGCAGGCCGGCGCCTTCCTGTCAGTGACCGAGGCTCATCAGACGATGCAGCAGGGCTACCGTGCCATCGAACTGATCGCGCGCTTTTCGAAGTCGCCGGTGTCGGTCCTGGTCGCGTTCGATCCGCTCGACCGGATCGCGTCGATTCATGCGAATCCAATCCTTCCTCCGGCACCCGACCCGGCGCTCGAATCGGCTGCCCGCGAGTTGCTCGCAAATTTCGTTGCCGGCCGATACGACGACGTGGGCAAAGCCTTCGACGACACGATGCGCAAGCAACTCCCGCCATCGGCGCTGGCGGACCTCGCCGCGTCGGTCGCCGACACCTTCGGCACGTACCAATCAGTGACCGCGGTCAAACAGATCGCGAATCCGCCATACCGCGTCGTCGAGCTGACGGTCGCCTATACGAAACGCGCCGCCTCCTTCCGCGTAGCCTTCGATCCGAAAAACCGCGTCGTCGCGCTGCAGCTCTCGCCCGCTCAAGGGCAACCGTAGGAATGGCGGCCAGGGCTTGCGTGGGCACGCGGTTCGCCGTTTTTGTGATCCCGTCTTGACGGGCGAAAGAAAGCTTTCTTTCGCCCGCTGAAACGGGCTCGCGATTTCTCAGCCGCGCCCGGACCCACGGCTCGAAGCCGTCGGCTACGGTTCTTACGCCGGCTTCGCCGACGGGCACGAGCTCAGTGACGCCTTACGGACCGCGCCGCGCGCACATCGAAGATCGCGCCGCCGATGGTGCGGCCCCAGAGCGCGCGTGTTCCGGCGAAGTAGTAGAAGGCGATGATGATCAGAAAGCCGGCCAGCGACGCGATCGAGACCGCGCTCATCGAGGCCGGTAGCAGTGGCGACAGCGCCAGCGCGAGCGCGGCGAAGAGCGACACGTCGATGAGGAGCGCCGCGAACCGGCGGACGATCGACGTCCGGACAGGCGCGGCGGGCGGGGGATCGTCGGAATCAACATCGAACGTCGCCGGCTGCAGCTCGACTTCATCGAATCGCATCACGCCCTCCCTGGGGGTGGGGAGTGGGGAGTGGGGTGTGGGAGATAAAAGCATGAAAGCCGGACCCAATCGGCTGCTTCAATCTCCCACTCCCCACTCCCCACCTCCCACTCCCTTCATCGTACCGGCAGATATTTTACGTAAATCTTGTACAGCAGGTCTTTCGGCTGGCCTGTGTAGCGTTCCGCCAAGGCCCGGCTTCGTTTCGCGAGCTCATCGTTCGGATCGGTTTTCAGTACCTCGGCGAACTCGCGCATCGCATCGGGAAGCCGCTCTTCCTGCAGGGCGGCCGCGCCGAGGTCGAAGTGGGCGGCGATGAGCATCCGGCGGATCGACTGATTCTGCGGATCGGCCTGAAGCAGCGGATCGAGATTCGTCACCGCATCCTGAAACCGGCGCTCTTTGAACAGCGACTTAGCCACTTCGAGTTTCGTCACCTGCTGCGAAACCGTCGTGTACATCGCCGCCAGGTCCGCCGGCAACGGCTTGATGCTCGAGGCGGTGTCGAGGGCTGTTTTCGCTGCCTCGTAATCGTGCCCGTCGAACGCCGCGCGCGCGGCGGCGATGCTTTCGTCGTATACGACCGACGCCGGACGGCCGTTCACCATCTGCGCCGCCTCCGCCTTTTTGTGCTGCAGGTCGGCGATCATCTCCAGAGCCTTGTCGTGCTGCGGATCGGACGGCTTCACATCGCCGAGGATGGCGATGGCCTGATCGTAGCGTTGGTGTTTCGCGAGCGAATTGGCCTGCACGAAGACAGCCTGCGTCGCGGATGGATCGTAATCCGGCTTGGCCATGTATTTCGACCAGAGGAACCAGCCCGCCATGGCAACGATAACCACGGCGGCGATCGTCAGGAGAACGCCGGTGATCGGACTTCGTTTCGACGCGGCCGGAACGGCGGCGGCTTTCGTCCTGGCGGCTTTCGGCGCCGGAATGGCCAGCGGAGGCGGCGCATCGGGCGGTTTCAGCGAATCGTAGGAGCCGCTGAGCAACGCGTCGTCATCGAAGATGTCGCCGTGCGGCGGTGCGGGAGTTCGTTCGCGGCCGGGCGGCGGCGCGAGCGGCATTTCGAATGGTGCCGGAGCTGCCGCCGCCATCCGCTCGAGAAACTCGCTTGCGGCGACATTTCCGGGATCGAGGCGCAGCGCCTCGTTGAACGCATCGCGGGCCGCCTTCTGGTCGCGCGCGTTGAACGATTTCTCGCCCGCTGCGACGAGCGCTTCCGCCTTCGCCTCGTTTTCGCGCCGTTTCGTTTTCGCGTTCTCGATGCGCGTCGAGGCCTCATCGTTCGTGACGTCGATCAGAAAAATGCGCGACCAGAGATCGATGGCCTGTTGGTAATTGCCCGCACTCGCAGCGCGGTCGCCGTCCGCGAGGTACTGATTGATCTTGCGTTGATCGTCGCCGCCCGGCGGGGCCGAAGCCGGCGTGAAGTCGAAGCCGCCGCCGGACGGAGTCGGCGGAGCGTCGAACGAAAAGCCGCCAAACGAAGGAGCGGTGGGGGAGGGCGACGGGGCATCGAACGAAAATGTTCCGAACGTCTCATTCGCGGCCGGTTTGTCCTCTTCGAACGTGAATCCGAAGTCGGTGGCCTGGGTCGCCTTGCGGCCAGGCGCCGGGGCAGCGGGCGGCGGAGCGTCGACAACGAATGAAGGACTCGGTCCCGACGTGAACGACGCCGCCGGTTGCGGCGCCGATAACGACTCCGTCACCCGGCTGATGGCGGGATGGCCGTCATCGAGCGCGCGGGCCTTTTCCAGCTCGCTACGCGCAGCGGCAACATTGCCCTGGCCCGCGAACAACTCCGCTTTTCGGATGAACTGCTCCACGAACGGTGCCGCTTCGAGTTTCTCGCGTGCCGTATCGTTGATTGCGCGCGCTTCCTCGTTCATGAAATCGTCGCGGAGCACCTCGCTCGTCAGATCGTTCGCGCGTTGAAAGTCGCGCGCCGCCATCGCCGTCCTCGCCTCGCGCAGCGGATCTTCCGTCGACGGCATCAGCGAGTCGACGTCGACGGGCGAATTCGGATTGCGCGTTTTCTCCAGCAGCTTCTTCGCTGGATCGAACATCGGATCCATCCGCAAAATCAGCGTGCAACCTTCCACGACCTCGGCGGAGCGTCCTTGTTTGTAGAGCGCCAGCGTCTGCTGGAACGTCGAGAGCACGCGGTCCTTCACGGCCGAGGAAAGCGATGCATTGCCGGGATACGTTGCCATCCGTCGAGTGCGCTCCGCGCAAAAAGTGCGGCGATTATACTGTCACGCCCCAAGCGGGAAGGAGCGTGCATGGACATCATCAATTCCGATCAGGCGCCGAAAGCGATCGGCCCGTACTCGCAGGCGATTCGCGCCGGCAACGTCATCTACACCTCGGGACAGATCGCGCTCGATCCCGCCACCGGCGCCCTCGTCGAAGGCGACTTCGCCGCGCAAGTGCACCGCGTGTTCGCAAACCTGAAAGCAGTACTCGCCGCCGGCGGCGCGACGTTCGCAGACGTGACGAAAGCGACCGTGTACCTGACCGATCTCGCCAATTTCACGACGTTGAATGAGATCTACGCCTCCTACTTCGGCGACACGAAACCGGCACGGACGACCGTCGGCGTCGCGCAGTTGCCAAAGGGTGGATTGGTCGAGATCGATTTGATCGCGATCGTTTGAGGGTGTCGCTGTCATCCTGAGCGTCACGTCGGCGAGCGATAGGGCCCGACCGTCGTTCCATCTGCTGTCCATGACCGCAAATAACGCATTTGTGTATCCAGATCGCGGAACGAAGGTGTGACCCCATTGGTCCGCTCCCAGATCCCGTTGACGAGCAATACCGACGGGACCGCGGTTAGTCGTCCAGGCCGGGTGAAAAGGAGGCGGACCCCTGATGATGTGAGCTATGAACACTTTAGAAGAGACGCACGCCTCTCATCACATCAGCCACGGATACTCGGATGGGACACGATGGCTGCAAACGACTTAGCCATGGACACATGGATATCATGC
>DATART010000038.1:0-13193 GCA_036264035.1 Thermoanaerobaculia bacterium
GGATTCAGGGACGAGGGATTAGGGACGAGGGACGAGGGGGCGGTCCGACGATTATCGAGCGCCCGAGTACAGCTCCCTCGTCCCTGCTTTACCTCCCTGCCTCTGTGATATGAACCGCGACCGATGCTCCAACTCGAAACCTACACACTGAACAACGGACTTCGCGTCGTACTCAACGAAGACCATTCCGCGCCGCTCGTCGCCGTCAATCTCTGGTACCACGTCGGCTCGAAGAATGAGCGCCCCGGCCGCACCGGCTTCGCTCACCTGTTCGAGCACATGCTCTTCTCCGGCTCGGAGCACGTCGGAAACAACGAGCACTTTCGCTACGTGCAGTCGGTCGGCGGCAATCTCAATGGGACGACGTTCTTCGACCGTACGAATTACTTCGAGACGCTGCCGTCGAACTACCTCGCGCTCGGCCTCTGGCTCGAATCCGATCGCATGGGCCACTTTCTCCCAGCACTGACGCAGGAGAAGTTGGACATCCAGCGCGAAGTGGTCAAGGAAGAGCGCCGCCAGCGCTACGACAACGTCCCGTACGGAACCGCGTTCGAGCGGCTGCTGCATCTCGCCTACGATCCCGACTACTCCTACCACTGGCCGACCATCGGCTCGATGGAAGACCTCGGCGCGGCCTCGCTCGACGACATCCGCGAGTTCTTCGCCACCTGGTATCGCCCCGACAACGCGACGCTGACGCTGATTGGCGACTTCGTCCCCGACGAAGCAAAGCGGCTCGTCGATCAATACTTTTCGCCGATTCCGAAGAGCGGTCACATCCCGCCGTTTTCGCTCGAGCGCCGTCCGCTGAATGGCGAGCGCCGCGAAGTGTTCCCGTCGCCCGTGCAGCTTCCACGCGTTTACCGGCTGTACCACTTTCCGAAGATGGGCCATCCCGACTGGATCGCCGCCGACCTGCTCGGCTCCGCGCTCAGCGGCGACAAAGCGAGCCGGCTGGAGAAAGCGCTTGTGCTTGAGCAGCAGATCGCCACCGACGTTGCCGCATACGTGTTGCCGACCGAGGCCACCGGCATTTTCATGATGCAGGCGACGGCGAATGAGGGAGTTGCAATCGAAGACATCGAGCGCGCCATCGACGCGGAGATCGCGCGCATCGCCAGCGATGGCATCACTGCCGACGAACTGACACGTGCGAAAAATCGCGCTGAGGTCGAGTACGCGCATCAGCTCGAAAACTACGACGCGCGCGCGGACCTCATCGGCATGATGTCGACCTATTTCGGCGATCCGGGCATCGTGCACACGTGGCTCGATCCATACCGCGCCGCGACCGGCGGCGATCTGCAGCGCGTGGCGCGGCAGTACCTCGTCGCCGACAATCGCGTGACCAGCCTCTTTGTCCCGGAGAACGCATGACGATCGATCGCACTGTCGCGCCGGCACCTGGACCGCCGCGGCCATATCACTTCCCCCACGTCGCCCGCCGTACGCTCGACAACGGTCTGCGCCTCCTCGTGGCCGAGAATCACAACGCGCCGCTTGTTTCCGCGCGCACGCTGATCCGCTCCGGCGCCGACTACGACACGTCCGAGCTCGCCGGCCTCGCCTCACTCACCGCCGAGCTGCTCGACGAAGGCGCCGGCACTCGCGACGCGGTCCGTCTCGCCGAGGACCTTGGCCTCCTCGGCGCGTCGCTCGGAAGTGGCGCCGATTGGGACGCGTCGTACATCTCCGTCGACACCCTCTCGCGCACGTTCGCCGAGGCTTTCGCGATTTTCGCGGATGTGAATCGGAAGCCGATGCTCCCCGAGCCGTCGCTCGAGCGCGTTCGCGCTGAGCGGCTGATGGAGTTGCTGCAACAGCGCGACGAGCCGGGCGCAATCGCCGGCAAGCGCTTCTCGCATCTGATCTACGGCACCGGCGCGTACGGCAACACGGTCATCGGCAATCCCGAGTCCGTCGCGCGAATCCGTATCGACGACGTTCGCCGCTACTACACCGAGCACTACGTTCCGAACAACGGCACGATCGTGATCGCCGGCGACGTCGATGCCGATCGCGCGCTCGATGCCGCCTCGCGGCTCTTCACCGACTGGCCTGCCGCGGAACTTCCGACGCGTCCCCAGATCACGCCGAAGAGTTTCGACACGAGCCGCATCTACCTGATCGATCGTCCGACCGCCGTGCAGTCGGAGATCCGTATCGGGCACCTCGGCATCGCCCGCAGCACCGAGGACTACTTTGCGCTCTCGGTGATGAACGCGCTCCTCGGCGGCGTCTTCAACTCACGCATCAATCTGAACCTGCGCGAAAAACACGGCTACACCTACGGCGCGCGGTCGATGTTCGCGTTCCGCCGCCAGGCCGGCCCGTTCGTCGTCAGCGCTCCGGTGCGCAATGAGGTCACGCGCGAGTCGGTGACCGAGGTGCTGGCCGAGCTGCGCCGAATCCGCACCGGCGACGTCGAAACGCAGGAGCTCGAGGACACAAAGAACTACCTGATGGGCTCTTTCCCCTCGACCGTCCAAACCGCCAGCGACGTCGCCGGCCGCCTCATCGACATGGAGCTCTACGATCTGCCGGAGAACTACTTCGACCGCTATCGCGAAAACATCGGCGCGATCTCGAAGCACGACGTCGAGCACGTAGCCGAAAAGTACATCGATCCCGACAAGGTAATCATCGTAATCGTCGGCAACGCGTCGCAAATCCGCGAACCGCTAGGTTCTCTCGGCATGCCGATCCACGAGCTGGATATTGAGGGGATGGCGATCGGGTAGCTTTTAGCTGCTCAAGAGCCTCATCCGCAGATTACGCAGATGAACGCAGATTGAAAGCAACGCCGCCGCCGAGTACTTCTCGTTCGACCCTGTCGAGAACCGATCGCCAGTCGGTGCTCTCAAGCTCACCCGCACGGGCCGCGGCCACTCGGGCAGCGATCTCCGTTGCCCAGGCGGCCTCGACTCCTTCTTCCGCGTCATGAAGGCTCTCAATAACCTCCGCGGCGATCCGGGCCCGTTCGTCGACAGGGAGATCGAGAACTTCAGTAAGCAAATCATTTGCGGCGCGAGTCATGATCGGAATCGTAACATCCTGCCGCCTAAGCGAGGGAGCGCCGATCGCGTAAGGCACATCGACGATTCATCCGAGACCTTCGCCGACCAGCAGAATCCCGTCGCTGACCAGCAGAATCCCTTCGCTGACCAGCAGAATCCCCTCGCCGACCAGCAGAATCCCGTCGCCGACCAGCAGAATCCCCTCGCCGACCAGCAAAATCCCGTCGCTGACCAGCCAGCCTCCGACATCGACAAGCAGAAACTTGTCGATGTCGAGCCCAATCCTGAGCCGCCGGAGCTGCCGAAAACAAAAACGCCGCCGAAGATCGGCGGCGTTTTCGATTGACTCGCGATTGGAGGTTTAGCCCGCTCTGCGTTTGCGCTGCGCGGGCGGCGGGACGTCCTGCTTTGTCTCGACGCGCATCGGGCGATTCGTGGGGCCGGCGATGTCGTGTTTGCGTCCGGTCAGGTTGTTCCAGGCGATGGCGACGGCGGGGACGATCGTGACCGTTGAGTACGTGCCGGCCAGGACGCCGATGAGCAGGATCCAGGCGAATTCGTGGATCACTTTGCCGCCGAAGATGAGCAGCGCGATCAGGACGATGACCACCGAGCCGGAGGTCAGGATCGTTCGCGACAGCGTCTGGTTCATGGCCAGGTTGAGCTGCTCTTCGAGCGTCATGCGCGTTTTCAGCTTGCGGCGGTTCTCGCGGACGCGGTCGTACATGACCACCGTGTCATTGATCGAGAAGCCGACGATCAGCAGCAGCGCGGCGACGATGTTCAGCGAGAACTCGCCGTTGATCATCATCAGGAAGGCCAGCGACATCAGCACGTCGTGGATGATGCAGACGATCGCCGAAGCGCCGAACATGAGATCGAAGCGAAGCCAGAGGTAGGCGCCCATGGCCAGCGTCGAGAGAACGACCGCCCAGATCGCTTTCTGCTGCAGATCGTGCCCGACCTGCGGTCCGACCGTTTCCTGATTAAGCAGGTTGAACGCGCCGAGGAAGCACTTGTCGTTCAGGAAGCTGGCGATGCGCGTGGTCACGCCCGGCGCCGAGGTCACCTGGCTCATATTCGTAAAGACGCCGATTTCGGAACGGTGCGTGACGATGTTCTGCGCGACGTTCTTGTAATAGTCGCGCGCCGCCGGGCTGGACCCCTTGGCATCGGGATCGGCGGAGGCGAGAAGCTCCGTCAGCCGATCGCGGCCGTCGAAATTCAGATCGAGCTTCGTCGCTCCCTGCGGGTTGAGGTCGGCCTTGAGCTTCGCCACGACCTGGCCGGCGTAATCGGTCTCTTTCTTCAATTCCGGCAGGCGGATCAGGACCGAGTTGTTTTCAGCTTTGCCGTACTGCTGAATCGAGGCGGCAGCCAGCTCGGTGCGAAGACGGTCCATCGGTACCGGGTCCTTGAAGCGCAGCGTGATCGTGGCGCCGCCGGCGAAATCGATGCCCCAGTTGATGCCGTGCTTCAGGTACGCCGCAAGACCGAGCAGCATGAAGAGGAGCGAGAACGAAACGGCGTAGAAACGCCATTTCACGAAATCGTATTTTGAGTTGACGAAAATCTGCATGACTAGTTCTCCTCGCCTGCCTTAGATGCTCATCTCGGTCGGGCGATCCTGCGGTTTGTACATGACGTCGAAGATCACGCGCGAGACGAAGAACGCGGTGAAGACCGACGCGAAGAGACCGATCAGCAGCGTGACGGCGAATCCTTTGATCGGGCCCGTTCCGAACTGGAAGAGGAAGAGCGCCGAGATGATCGTGGTCATATGCGTATCGATGATGGTTCCGAAGGCGCGGGAGAAGCCGTTCTCGATGGCCGCGCGAACCATCTTGCCCTCGCGCAGCTCTTCGCGGATGCGCTCGAAGACGAGCACGTTCGAGTCGATGGCCATGCCGAGCGTGAGGATGATGCCGGCGATACCGGGCAGCGTCAGCGTGGCGTGGAACAGCGCCATCATGCCGAGGAGGATGACGAGGTTGAGCAAAAGGGCCAGCACCGCGTTGATCCCCGCGCCCTTGTAGTAGAGCAGCACGGCGAGGATCAGGGCGATGAAGCCGACCAGCGACGCGAGGACGCCCTGGCGGATCGAGTCGCGGCCGAGGGACGGTCCGACCGTCCGCTCTTCCAGTGTCGTCAGCGAGGCCGGGAGCGAGCCGCTGCGCAGGACCAGCGCAAGGTCGGCCGCCTGCTGCGGCGTGAAGTTGCCTTCGATGACTCCCGACTCGTTGATCTGGCTATTGATGACCGGAGCCGACACGACCTTGTTGTCGAGAACGATGGCCAGACGGCGTTTGATGTTCTGCCCCGTGAGGTCGCCGAACTTCCGCGCGCCTTCCGGGTTCCACGAGAAGGCGACGTTCGCCTGGCCGAGCTGGCTTTTCGACACGCGGGCGTTCTTCAGATCGGTGCCGGTAACCGGAACCGTCTTACGGACCGCGTAATACTCGACGCCGGCCGCGCGGCCGAGCGCGTCTTCGTGCGTGCCGGTGAGGACGTCCACTTCCGTTTTCATGTTGGCCGGAACGTTCGTCATGGCCGCTTCGGGCGTCGATCCCGGCTCACCCTCGACGAGGCGGAACTGGAGTTGGGCAGTCGTCTTGATGATGTCCTTGACGCGGGCGGGATCGTCGACGCCGGGAAGCTCGATGACGATGCGGTTGGCGCCTTCCGTGGCGATGTACGGCTCGGTGACGCCGAGGGCGTTGACGCGGTTGTCGATCGTCTCGACCGTGTGCGCGATCGTGTCGCGCTCGAGGGCGGTCTGCCCCGCCGTCTTCATCTTGAACTGCATCGCTCCGTCGACGGTACGGCTCACGTCGAACGAGCCGAGGTAGTCCTTGGCGATCCGCTCGTACTCGGTGGTGGGCGTGTCGGGCGGCAGCGTGGCGACGAAAGTAGTGTCGTTCACGCGGCGGGTGGCCGGAATCGGGAGATTCGCCTTCTTCGCCTGCGCCTTCAGCATCTCCGACCCCTGGTCGGTCTCGAGGCGGACGGCGTCGCCGACGTTCACGCGCATGACCAGGTGCGTACCGCCCTTCAGGTCGAGGCCGCGGCGGATCGGCTCAGGGTTGTCGTTGGTCGGTATCATCGCGGCGGCGAAGCCGACGAGGACAGCCAGGATAATGATGACTTTCCACAGCAAACCTCTAGTCAAGTTTCCTCCAGGAAAAAGGGAGCGGGTTACTCCGCCGCATCGCCCGTGGTGATTCCGGTGATCGCTGAACGCGCAACCTTGACCTTTACATTCTCGGCGATCTTCAGGTAGACAACTTCGGCCTCAACACCCTGAACCGTCCCGTAAATCCCGCCTGAAGTGAGGACCTTATCGCCCTTTTTCAGCGTGCTGAGCATCTCGGCGGTTTTGCGCCGATGCTTGTTTGCCGGCGCGATCACCAGGAAGTAGAAAACGAGGAAGATGGCCGCGATGGGCAGGATGTTGATGAGGAAAGCGGACGTGCCGCCGGCGGTCTGGAGCAGAGCAATCGCTGTCATATCGTTTTCTCGGTTCGCTTTCGGGGACTCTTTGTTTCGTTTCAGGCGTCGAGGTTCAGGCGTCAACTTCGCCGCCCGTTACCCGCGAGAGGAACGCATCGCGAAAAGCCTGCAAAGAGTTGGACGCGATAGATTGCCGAATCCCCCTCATCAAGTCAAGGTAAAACGAGACGTTGTGGATGGTGTTGTAAACCATGGCCGCGATCTCGCCGGTGACATAAAGGTGGCGCAGATAGGCGCGGGAGACGGTCCTGCACGTGACGCACGAGCAATCTGGATCGAGCGGGCGCTGATCGGCAGCAAAGCGCGCGTTCTTGATCGCCACCTTGCCGAGGCTCGTGAAGAGTGAGCCGTTGCGGGCGTTGCGGGTGGGCATGACGCAGTCGAACATGTCGATCCCCGCCGCGACGCCGTCGAGCAGATCCTCCGGCGTCCCGACGCCCATCAGGTACCGCGGCTTGTCCGCGGGAAGCAGCGGCGCCGTGAAGCGCATGACGTCCAGCATCTCCTCTTTCGGTTCGCCGACGGAAACGCCCCCAATCGCAACGCCGTCAAACTCGATCGCTCCGATCTCCTCGGCGCTCCGCTTGCGCAAGTCGTGATGAATCCCGCCCTGCACGATCCCGAACAGTGCCGACTCGCCCGTCCGCGCCGCCAGCGACCGCCGCGCCCACCGGTGCGTCAGCTCCATCGACCTTTCCACCTCGGCATGAGCAATCCCATACGCGGGGCATTCGTCGAAGGCCATGGCGATGTCGACGCCCATCCGCTGCTGGATGCCGATCGACGTTTCGGGAGAGAGGAAATGCGCCGACCCGTCGATGTGGCTTCGGAACTCGACGCCCTCCTCGCGAACCTTGCGGATCGACGCCAGCGAAAAGACCTGGAATCCGCCGGAGTCGGAAAGGACTGCCCGATCCCAGCTCATGAACCGATGCACGCCACCGAGCTGTTCGAGCAGGTCGATGCCCGGCCGCAACATCAGGTGGTACGTGTTGTTGAGGATGATCTCGGGAGCGAGCTGCTGCAGTTGGTCCGTCGTCAGCGACTTGACCGAGGCGAGGGTCCCGACCGGCATGAACACAGGGGTCTGGATCGTGCCGTGCCGCGTGACGATTTCGCCGCGCCTGGCGGCGCCATCGGTGGCGAGGATTCGGAAGGAGAGCCTGCTCATGCGTTTGTCATCCTGAGCCGCCGGAGCGACAGAGGCGAAGCCGGAGTCGCGTAGGACGGTCGAAGGATCCCCGGCTGATAACAACGGGCGGACGGAGGCTTTCAAGTTACGCGGACTTCACAATCCGCCGCCCGATCCCGGTTATCAGCCGGAGATCCTTCGCCGTCCTCCGCGACTCGCCTTCGGCTACGTCGCTGCGGCGGCTCAGGATGACAGTACGCGCAGTCTATTGCAGCTTCATCTGCTCGACTCTCACGCTGCTCGGCAACTGCAGCGTGAAGCGGCTCTGCTCGATCGGCGCGTTCACCTTGACGTTCGTGAACTCGTAGCGGGTCTTGTCGCCGTCGCCTTCCGTGTAATCGAACTGCGTCGTCAGGTAGGAAGTCTTGTCAATGTAGATGCGGATGTGGCGGATGCGCTTCGCGATCGTCTTGCTCTTCGGATCGAGATCGAGCGTGTAGTACGGCTTGTCGGACGTGTTCGTGAACGTGAAGTTGAACCAGGCGCCGAGCTCGTCGATCGCGCCGCTGGCTCCCATGTACTTGAAAATGCGGTCCTGGTAGCGCTTGACCTCGATCCGCTCGGCCTTGTTCAGGTCGGGGTAGTAGGTGGTCAGCATCCCGTTGGCGATCAGCATCGTGACGCGCTTGGGAGCGTCGTAGGTCCAGAGAACGTTGTTCGGCTTCGAGTAGACGAACCGGCCGGTCGAGACTTCCGGCTTGGCCATGAGCGCCAACGTTTTCTCCTGACGAAAGTCGGCCTGGAGGGTATTGGTCTTGTTCTGCGCGAGCTGCACTTTCTGGATTACGTCATCCAGCGAATCGGCCTTCGGTGCCTTTGGGGCGGCGACCGCCGGCAGCGACAGCGCGGCAACGCCGAGCGCAAGAGCAAAAAACTTCCTGATCGATATGGACTGCGACATGGGCTGCCCCAACGCCCCGCCCGAAAGTCGTATTTCCGGAGGAGCGGGTTATACTCTGTGGAAACTGAGGTTATTGATGAAAAAGAACTTGCCGCTGATTGCACTACTTCTGCTCGTCGTAACCGCCCAATCCGCCTCGGCAGCGATCCAGTACGAGTTCCGCCAGACGACCTCCTCCGACCTCGAATCGATCCCCTCCACTGATTGCGCCGGCCGTGCCATCATCGACGGCGACCGCTCGCGCATCGAGTTCCTCACCGGCAACGCCTATCCTCCCGGCACCTACATGATCGCCACGAACGGCTCGCGCACGATGACCTTCATCGACCCGTCCAAGAAGACGTTCGTCGAAATCAACGCGGCCAGCGTGGCCAGCTCCATCGGATCCCGCAAGATCTCGATCGCCAACAAGAAGATCGACGTCACGAAGATGCCGGATCAGGTCAAGATCGCCGGCTTCCCGACCGAGCATTACCGGATGGTGATGAGCTATGACATCACGGTCGCCTTCGGCAGCATGCCGCTGACGCAGACGGTGAAGACGACCATCGACAAGTGGACCACGAACGCGTTCGGCGACGTCGGCGACGCGTTCCTGGCCAGCGGCGCGCTTCACACCGGCAATCCCGACCTGGACGACCTGATGTCCGCCGAGAACACGAACATAAAAGGCTTTGCCCTCAAGCAGATCGTCAACGTGACCACGGTCAACAGCCATGCCGCGCAGAACCCGAACTCGCAACTGCACATGAACCGCACGGTCACGCAGACGCGCGAACTGCTGGTGACCTCGATCCAGCCGACGGCGACCGTCGGCCTGGCCACGTTCACGGTCCCTCTGACGTTCCACAAGGCCAGTCCCATTCACGACGACACGCAAAAAGCACCGATCCAGGTGCTTTCGATGGAACCGGCGGAGAAGCAGTAATCAGTAGGCTGTCGGCTCTCGGGTGTCGGGTGTCGGGAACCGGAAATGAGCGAGAACTAACGGTTTTGTAGCTAACGATGCAGAGATTTAGCTGGCAGGTGCCGCGGTCATGTGGGGAGCCAAACCCCGACAGCCGACACCCGACAGCCGGTAGGGAGGGCGGGCAACATGGTACGATCCGGCCGATTCGTCCACGGTAACGGTTCCAAATCGATGAGAAGACAGTTCGAACGCGACGGATTTCTGCGACGACTGGCCCGGCGGCCGCGGCTGTATTTCGCCGCAGCGCTTCCGCTCGCAATCCCCTTCATCCTCGCCTCGGTCACCAACAACGCCGCCGTCTCGCAGCCGACGACGCTCGTTTCGCGCGCGGCCATGATCGCTACGCCGCTCCACTATGCCGAGCTGACCGCTCCCGCCGCCGCTGCGCTTCCTGAGCACTCGGTGGTACTGACGCTCGAAGACGGCGACACACTCGACTCCGTCCTCACCGCGGGCGGTCTCGGCCGCGCGGACGCCGCAACGCTCAATAATGAATTCGGCAAGACCGTTGACCTCCGCCGCCTCCGCCCCGGACACCTTCTCCGCTTTCACTACGACGCCGCGGGCGCCGTCGACAGCGTCGAGATGAAGGTGAACGGTTGGGGAGAGATCGACGCGGTCCGCGACGGCACTGCGTTCGCCATCACACCGCGCCAGGCGCTGCAGACCGAAATCGATACGACCGTCTCCTCCGAGATCGATTCGTCGTTGTACGAAGCGCTCCGAGGGGCCGGCGAAACTCCGCAACTCGTGCAGGAGCTCGTCGACGTCTTCCAATGGGACATCGACTTCTTCGCGCTTCAGAAAGGCGATTCGTTCAGCCTCGTCGTCAAGAAGAAGTTCGCCGGCCCTGACGTCACCGGCTACGGCCCGATCGTCGCCGCGCGCTTCACACATAACGGCCAGATGTTCGAAGCCTACCGCTGCGATGCCGACGGCCGCTCCGGCTACTACGCCCGCAACGGCAGCCCCCTCCGCAAACAGTTCCTCCGAGCGCCGCTGCAGTTCACGCGGATTACCTCGAAGTTTTCGAACAGCCGCTTTCATCCGCTGCTGCACTACTTCCGTCCGCATCACGGCGTCGATTACGGCGCGCCCATCGGAACGCCGGTGATGACGACCGCCGATGGCGTGGTCGCGGCCGCGGCCTACAACCATGGTGAGGGCAACTTCATCCGCATCCGCCACACGTCACGCGTCGAGACGTCGTACCTCCATCTCTCGCGTTTCGCCAAGGGCATCAAGCCCGGCCGCCGCGTCACGCAGGGCGAAGTCATCGGCTACGTCGGAATGACCGGCCTGGCCACCGGCCCGCACCTCGACTACCGGATCTCCGACAACGGCACATGGCTCGATCCGTTGAAGCTGAAATCGATCACGCCCGAGCCGCTTCGCGGCGAGTCGCTGGCGGCGTTCCGCGGCAGCGTGGCGGCGTTCGCGCCGAAACTCGCCGCGCCCGCGCAACAATTGGCCGCGTTCGCCGCAAAACGGCGGGCACTCTTCTAGCAGTCGAACGCGTCCAGGCTGAGGCAGCCCAACCCGATCATGAAAAAGGTCACTGTCCGCGCGCCGGTGCGCGCCGATCTCGCTGGCGGTACTCTCGACCTCTGGCCGCTTTACCTCTTCCATCCCGGCTCTCGTACCGTCAATGTGGCGATCTCGTATCACGCCGAATCGGAAGTGGCAGAGACCGGCGACGACGCAATCACCATCAATCTCGACGCGAATCTCATTGGTCAGCCGTACGAGCATCGCTATACCTCGCTCAATGAGCTGGCCGCCGATCCGAAAGCGGCGCTGATCCATCGCGCGCTCGAGCATTTCCATCTTCCCGGCGTCCGCATCACCACCCGGACCGACGCCCCTCGCGGCTCGGGCCTCGGCGGCTCCTCGGCGCTGACCATCACCCTCGTGCGTGCGCTGTCGGAACTCGCAGGCGAGCCGGTGCAGGGCGACGACCTCATCGCCCTGGTCCGCGACCTCGAGACACGCCTCATTCGCGTTCCCGCCGGCATCCAGGACTATTACCCGCCCGTCTATGGCGGCTTGATGGCCATTCACCTCAATCCCGGCGCCGTCGTCCGCCACCAGATCGCGCTGCCGATCGATCGCCTCGCCGATCACATGCTCCTCCACTACACAGGCGTCTCGCATTTCTCCGGCACGAACAACTGGGACATCTACAAGCGCCAGATCGACGGTAAGAAGAAGGTCCACAAAGGCCTGGACAAGATCGCCGAAAGCGCCATCGAGATGGAGAAAGCCCTCGAAAGCGGCGATATGGAAGCGGCTGGCGTCGCCCTCGGTCACGAATGGCAGAACCGCAAGGCACTCATCGACGGCATCTCTACGCCGGAGATCGAAGCGGCAATTGCAGCGGCGATGGGCGCCGGCGCCTGGGCCGGAAAAGTCTGCGGCGCCGGCGGCGGCGGATGCATCGTCTTCCTCATGCCTCCTGACCGCCGCGACGCCGTCCGCGCAGCGCTTGCCAATGTGCCTGGAGAGGTGATCGACGCGCAGCCGGTCGCGCACGGCCTCACCGTCGAACGCGCCGACGACGCGCCGTCCGCTCGCCGTCCGCGCTTCACCATGCGCAGCTCGCCGTCGCTCGAACAGCTCTATGTCTTCGGCGGCAGCGGCGCATATCGGCCGCATCTCCTCGGCGAGGCCATCGTGACGCAGATCGAACCGCGCAGCGGCGTCCACACCGCGGCCGTCAAGGCGTTCGTCGCGCCGGTGCGCTCCGGCGACGGCACCGTGCAATGGACCGAGGCGCGGTCGATCGATCCGGAGACGCTCGACATCCGCGCCGTCCCCGATCCGAATCACGACCTCGACGACTCCGTGAAGCCGGAGACGCTGATGCAGGGCGCGCTTCAGTCGGAGGACGCGTTCCGGCAATACGTGGCCGGCACGGCCCGGCTGACTGTCTTCCACAATCCAGAATTCGCGATGTATTCGCAGCAGGGCGAATCGCGGAAGGACTTCCTGACGCGTTGTAACGAAGAAGCGAAGCGCCGCATCGAAAACGAGCAGGAACGCCTCGAAGGCACGTTCCGCCGCCGGATCGATCAGGTCAAAGAGCGCTCCGAGCGCGACACGCGCGAGCTCGACAACGACGACACCCAGCCGATGGAACGCAAGCAGGACGTCAACGTCGCCTGGGGTCAGGCCCTCTACAACATCACCAGCGGCAAGCCCGCCGCGGTCGCCGAGGCCTCGCATTCGGTGCGCGAAGACGACTACCTCGCCCGCATCCGCCAGATCCAGCGCTCCTGGGAAAAAGAGCTCCAGGTGATCCGCGAAAATGTCCAATCGAAAGCCCGCGAGATCGAAGAAATCGTGGTTACGCCGACCGCAAAAAACATCGAGATCACGAAGTACCTGATCCTCTGGGCGGCCGGCCTCTAGCCTCGGAATACCCCTTTCCTCGCCGTGTTAGGATGCGAACCCGAGTCGGGCAGTAGCGCAGCCTGGTAGCGTACCTGAATGGGGTTCAGGTGGTCGCGGGTTCAAATCCCGCCTGCCCGACCAACTCGCCGAGGGTGAAAATGGCCGAACAACAGCAGCAGCCGCCGCAGCAGCAGCCAACGATTCGCA
>DATART010000312.1:0-2962 GCA_036264035.1 Thermoanaerobaculia bacterium
CGAACACCTGATGCAGGGCCGGACCACGCTCGTGATCGCCCATCGGCTCTCTACCATCCGTAGCGCGGACAAGATTGTGGTCCTCGATCGCGGCGCGATCGTCGAGAGCGGCGCGCACGAAGAGCTGCTGGCGCGGCGCGGCGTCTACCGCAAGCTTTACGATCTGCAGTTCGCGGACGATGCCGTTCCGACCGGAGCAATTGCGTGACGAAGCTGCTCTCCTTTCTCGGCTATCTTTTTCTGCGCGCGCTGCACGCCACATTGCGCGTGCGTCACGTGAACGCCGAGAACTTCACGGAACCGCCGCGCTACATCCTGGCGTTCTGGCACCGTCACATCCTGCTGTCGCTGCACACGAAGTGGCGCAAGCCGACGATGGCCATCATCTCGCGCTCGAAAGACGGCGAGATCGTTTCGGGCGTGCTGCGCTGGTATGGCGCGGAAACGGCGCGCGGATCGTCCACGCGCGGCGGCGAGGTTGCGCTTCGTGAGATCCTCCGCGCGATCCAGGCGGGAAAGAACATCGCCTTCACGCCCGATGGGCCGAAAGGTCCATCGCAAGTGGTCAAGGATGGCGTCATCTACGTGGCGAAAGTGAGCGGACTTCCCATCGTTCCCTTCGCCTTCGGCGCTAAAAAAAAAAGTTGCTGCGCTCGTGGGACCGGATGGTCGTCCCGCTACCGTTCTCGCGTGTCGTCATCGTCTACGGCGCGCCGATACACGTGCCGCGCGACGGCGACACGGAAGAGTGGCGCGCGGCGCTTGAAAAAACAATGAACGAGCTTGCGGATGACGCAGAACGGTTGGTAAACGAATGATCACTTCCATGACCGGTTTCGGCCGGGCAGCCGGCGCGCTGTCGTCGCGCTACTTTGTCGCCGTGACCGCGAAGAGCGTCAATCACCGCTTCCTCGAAACCTCGGTGCGCATCCCCGACTATCTCTGGGAAGCCGAGGCGATGGTGCGCGGCCTGACCTCGGAGACGTTCGCGCGCGGCAAGGTCGATATCTCCATCCGCGTGCAGCGCACCGCGCAGCCCGACTACAACGTGCGCATCAACACGCAGATCGCCAACACCGTCGTCCCGCAGCTTCGCGCCATCGCCGAGGAGCTTGGGCTTGGATCGACATTCTCGGGCAGCGACCTGCTGCGCGTTCCCGATCTTCTGCAGGTCGAAGCGATCGATTCCGAGATCACCGAAGAAGAACGCGAGTCGCTCGCCATCATCGTCCGTGATGCCCTCGGGCAGATGCGTGCGATGCGCATGCGTGAGGGCGAGTCGCTGCGTGCCGACGTGATCGCGCGGCTGCAGACGATCCGCGAACTGCAGCAGCGCCTGGCCACGCATCGCGATGAGATCCGCAACGAACTGCTCGCCTCATATCAGCAGCGTGTCCAGGAGATCGCGAAAGTCGCCGGCGTCGACGTCAATCAGGACCGCATCGCCCAGGAAGTCGTGATCATGGTCGAGAAAGGCGACGTGGCCGAGGAGTTGACGCGGCTCGCTCATCACGTAGAGCAGGCCGAGAAGGCCGTCGGCGGCGGCGAAGCGGCCGGGAAGAAGCTCGATTTTCTGTCGCAGGAAATGCTGCGCGAAGTGAACACGATGGGCTCGAAGTCGCGCTCCGCGGCGCTGCGCACCCTCGTTGTAGAATTGAAAACCGAGGTCGAGCGGATCCGCGAGCAGGTCCAGAATGTCGAGTAACTTCCACCCCGATGGGACGTTGTTCATCGTCTCGGGCCCATCGGGTGCCGGGAAGACGACGCTCATCAATCGCGTCCGCGAGCAGCTCGAGCCGATCGGAATCAACCTCTATTTTTCGGTCTCGCATACCACGCGCAAACCACGCGCGGGCGAGATCGACGGTGTCAGCTATCACTTCGTTACGCCGGCGGTCTTCGAGGCGATGGTGGCGCGCGCGGAATTTATCGAATGTGCTTTCGTTCATGAGCAGCGGTACGGGACTTCAAAAGCCGAAGTTCTCGCGCGGCTCGACCGGGGCGAGGACGTCATTCTCGATATCGACTACCAGGGAGCAAAACAGATCGAGGACGATGTCGATCTTGAACCACGATCGCTGAACATCTTCATTTTTCCTCCGTCGTTCGATCACCTCGAACAGCGGCTCCGCGACCGCGGCCTGAACAGCGAAGACGAGATCCAGACCAGATTGCAGAAGGCGGCCGATGAGATCGACGCCGGCAAAGAGTTTTACGACTACGTCATCATCAATGATGACCTGAACGTCGCCGCGGAGTGTTTGAAAGCGGCGATCATCGCCAAGAAATTACAGACGAAGACGGCGCTCGAAGCGATCACCGCGATGGCCGAGCGCCTCAAGGAGGAGCGAGATGGAAGGTTTGCCAGAGGGCATCGACAGTAAGTTCCGCTACGTTTTGCTCGTGGCCAAGCGCGCCGAGCAGCTCGTGCAGGGCTCCGCGCCGAAGAGCAGGAGCAAACACGCCAAGCCGACGCGCATGGCCATGGAAGAGATCGAAAAGAACCAGGTGAAGTGGCAGCTCACGCCGCCGGAAGAAGAGACGACAGCGCTGGAAACGGAGTAGGGGGGTGGGGTGTGGAGGGTGGGGAGTGGGAGATGGTTCTTGTTGCGTCTCCCGGTCCGCGCTCCATTCCCGATAGCGTGTAAAGCGGTCGAACGTTCCGTAGAAATCGCGCGAACATCTCCGACTCCCCACCCCCGACTCCCCACACCCCACCCATGCACATCGTCCTCGGCGTCACCGGCGGGATCGCGGCGTACAAGGCGCCGGACGTCGTGCGGCGCCTGCGCGATGTTGGCGCGGACGTTCGCGTCATCCTCACACCGAACGCGGCGCGGTTCGTGTCGCCGCTGTCGCTGGCGGCCGTTTCCGATCACGGCGTCATCATCGAGCAGTGGGGCGACTCCGGCCGCGGCGGCGTCGATCACATCGAGCTTGCGCGCTGGGCCGATCTGCTCCT
>DATART010000133.1:0-2066 GCA_036264035.1 Thermoanaerobaculia bacterium
ACACACGTAAGCATCAGGCAGCAAACGCGTTAAGTCCGTTTGAACGCTATCCGCGATCCGTGGCACTGCCCCTGCTCCTTACGGCCACGAATGTACGTCAAACGAAAGACGATCAACACCAAAGTCAGTATCTCCGGCATCGGCCTCCACTCCGGCATCTACACCAAAGTCGAGCTTCACCCGGCCCACGCGGGCAGCGGTATCACCTTCGTCCGCGCGGACCTCGGCATGCGCATTCCGGCGTTGCAAGCCTCGACCACTGCGCTCGATCACGCCACGACCGTCGGCCGCGATGACGTATCCGTCGGAACGGTCGAGCATCTCCTCTCCGCGCTGATGGCGTGCGGGATCACCGATCTCGACATCCACATCAACGGTCCCGAGGTGCCGATCATCGACGGGAGCGCGCTGCCGTTCATGCATCTCATCGATGCCGCCGGCGTTCGCGAACTTGCCTCCGACGTACGCGTGCTGCGCATCACCGAGCCGATCGAAGTCGTCGACGGCGACAAGAGCATCCGTATCACGCCGTCGAACCGGCTGGTCATCAAGTACAAGATCGACTTCCAGCATCCGGCCATCGGCAAACAGGCGATGCAGTTCGACCCGCGGCACGACAACTTCCTCAGGAAGATCGCGCCGGCGCGCACCTTTGGGTTCAAACATGAAGTCGAAAAGCTGCGCGCGGCCGGTCTTGCGCGCGGCGGTTCCGTCGAGAACTGCATCGTCCTCGATGACGGCGGCGTCATGAACGGGCCGCTTCGTTTCCGCGACGAATTCGTGCGCCACAAGATCCTCGACCTCGTCGGCGATCTGGCGTTGATCGGCCGTCCTGTGATGGGCGAGATCACCGCGTACAAAGCTGGTCACGCGCTGCATTCGAAATTCGTCGAGCAGATTCTTCGCGCTGCCGAAGCCGAGGAAGGCGCGCCGGCGATGGCAGCTCGCGGCGTCGAGAGCTTCGCCTAAGCGGAAATATCAGAGGGAGATCGGGCGTCGTGTGGTAAAACAACCACACCGTGCGCCCACTCGTTTTGGCATCGCTGTTCTTCCTGCTGGCCGGGGCCGCGCTCGCCGCTGATCCGTCGATAGACACCTTGTCGGCGAAGGACGTAAACCGGCAGGTCAGCGTCCACTTCACGATGGCGCACGCCTTCGAGCGCGAGGAGACGATCAAGGGACTGCAGAGCGGCGTGCCGACGACGCTGACGTACGTCGTCGAGATTTTTCGCGATCGTCCGCGCTGGTTCGATGAGGGGATCGCCCGGGCGCGCATCGAAGTCATCGCCACATTCAATTCGCTGACGCGCGAGTACCTCCTCAACTATCGCCGCGATCACAAGCTGGTCCGTTCCGAGACGTTCAACGATCTGGCCGCGCTGCAGAAGGCGATGACCAACATCGACGAGCCAAACCTCTTCGACATCGGCAAGCGGCCGCCGTACAAACTGAAGGTGCGCGTCAAAGCAGACCTGAATCGCGGCTGGCTGCTGTACTTCATCCCGTGGGAGTTTTCGACGCGGTGGAAGGCCGCGCGCGTGGCCTCGCCGCCGGAGCCGGCGGCGAGATGAGCCTGCGCGCCGCGCTTTTCCGCTACCGCAAGGACCCGCGCGTCATCGTCACCGTGCCGCTGCTGATCCTGGCGGCGACGAGTCTCATCTATTACGCCGTTCAGAAGGCGAAAGAATTGTCGCCCGAGGCGCTCAGCAGCCAGGTGCTGCTCTTCGTCCTCGCGAACATCAACGTCCTCCTCATCTTCGGCATCCTCTTCGTGCTGCTGCGCGGCATCGTCAAGCTGGTGCTCGACCGTCAGCGCGGCATCATCGGTTCGCGCTTTCGCACGAAACTGGCGATTACCTGGGTGGCGACGTCGCTGATCCCGGTGCTGATTCTTTTTTTCTTCGCGTCCGACCTTCTGCGAACGTCCATCGACCGATGGTTCAACACGCCCGTAAGCCGCATCCTCACCAACGGCGAAGCGATCGCGCAGATGTCGGAGGACCAATCGGCCGCGATTGCCGCCGCGGCCGCGCGGGAGATCGCTGCAAGCGATCCGTCTCAGCTCG
>DATART010000119.1:0-4493 GCA_036264035.1 Thermoanaerobaculia bacterium
CGAGAACCCGTCGATGCGCAGGTTGGCATCGCGAACTGCTTTGATAATCGCCGCGTCGGGAATCGTCGGCGCGGCGACCTGCGCGCGCGTGTTCCGAGACGTGGTGGCGTCGTGGCCGTGACGCATGACGATGGATGTGACTCCGGCGACGGCAACGACCGCCGCGATCGCAATCGCTACTCTCTGTTTTCTCATGCTCTGAACTAACTCAAGCGCCGTGCCATGAGTAGGGATTGACAACCTGGCGCATACGACCTACTGTATTAGATACCTAATACACAAGGACGGGCACATCATGAAGAATACACTCATCACCCTGCTGTCGGCGACGATGAGCTCGGCTGAGGACGACGCCGTGGCCGCGAACGACGACCGCTGGCTCTTTTTTCACTGGGCGATGAAGTAGGCCATGTTCGCCATCAACCCGACAGACCCTGCGCCGATCTGGCGGCAGATCGAGGAAGGCGTGCGGAGGCTCATCGCACTCGGCGCGCTGCAGGCCGGCGGGGCGGTGCCTTCCGTCCGCGACCTTGCCAAAGATCTCCGCGTCAATCCGAACACCGTCGCCCGCGCGTACCAGCGGCTCACCGAGGGCGGTGTGCTGTCAGTAAAGCGTGGCGAAGGGACCTATGTGGCGGAAGAACCGCCGGTACCGAGGAAGGCGGAGCGGAATGAAGCGCTGCGCGATGCGGCCACGCGGTACGCGTCGACCGCCATCGCCGTCGGCGCGGCACTCGACGACGCGGTCGACGAACTGAATGCCGCGTACGACCGCGTGGTGCGCGAGCACAGGAGAAAAGCATGAGCGACACCGCCATCCGAATCACCGATCTCACGGTGCGCTACGGGCGCACGCTCGCGGTTGACCATGCGGCGCTCGACGTCGCGCGTGGCGCGGTCTACGCGCTGGTCGGACGCAACGGCGCCGGCAAATCGTCGCTCGTTCGTTGTGTGTTGGGACAGCAGAAGCCGCAGCATGGCAGCGCGACGCTATTCGGCGAGGATGCGTGGTCGCGCCGTGCGCCGCTCATGCAGCGCATCGGCGGCGTCGCCGAGGACGCGGATGCGCCGCCGGAGATGAGCGTGGCCGGCATCGCCCGTTTCTGTTCACGCCTGTACGGCAAATGGGACCAGGACAGTGTCGAAACGCGCCTGCGAACATTCGGCGTCCCGCTGACGAGCCGCTTCGGCAGCCTGTCGAAAGGGCAGAAGAAGCAGGTGTCGCTGGCGATGGCTCTGGCCGCGTCGCCCGAGCTTCTCGTTCTCGACGATCCGACGCTTGGCCTCGACGTCGTGGCGCGCAAGTCGCTTTTCGAGGAAGTGATCGGCGATCTGGCCGACCGTGGTACGACCGTTTTCATCACCACGCACGATCTGGCCGGTGTCGAGACGTTTGCCGACCGCGTCGGAATGATGGAGAACGGACGGCTGGTCCTCGACGAAGACGTCGATGCGCTCAAGTCGCGCTTCCGCCGCATCCGTTTCGCCGCGCAGCCGGTGGCGATCGACGCGGCCGCGCTCCGGCCGACGGTCATGCGGAGCTGGGGCGGCGGCGCGGAAGCGATCGTCAGCAATTACGACGACATCTCGTTCGAACGGATGCGCAGCACGAGCAACATCGGCGCCGCGGAAGTCGAGGCGATGTCGCTCGAAGAAATCTTCATCGCCATCGCCGGAGGCAACAAGTCATGAAAACCGCACTCGTCATCGCAGCGAGAGAATTCGAGGAGAAGCGTTTCGTCGCGTACGCGGCGGTGGCGTTCGCCGTTCTGCCGTTCATTTTCGCGGCGATGCCCGGCATGAAGGCCAATCCCGCGGACACGATCGCGATGGGTGCCCTGGTCTTCGGATCGGCCTTCGCCCTTGCCGTCGGCGTGATCTCCGGCACGTCGTTCATCGGCCGCGATCTGTCTGACGGACGGATGTCGTTCTACTTTTCGCGTCCGGTCAGCGCGCTCTCGATCTGGTTCGGCAAGTTGACTGCTGCCATCCTGATGATCGCCGGCACATTCGGTTTCATCATGCTCCCGGCGCGCCTTGCGGCAGGCGATCACTGGACGCGGCTTGTGAGCACGACGTCGACGTGGTCGGTTCTCTACATTCTCGTGATCGCGATCGCACTCTTTCTGATCGCGCACGTGATCAGCACGTTCGCCCGCTCGCGCTCCCCGTTCATCGCGCTCGACTTCGCGGCCGCTGTAATCTGCGGCGTTGTCATCCGGCTGCTGTTCGTGCCGCTGTTCGCCGGCGGAGCATCAGTCATCATCAGCAAACTGTCGGTTGTCCTGGCCATCGCCGCCACGTTCGCGATCGTCGGTGGCGGCGCCTGGCAGCTCGAGCGCGGACGCACCGACCGGCGCCGCAACCATCTCGCGCTCTCGCAGTTCCTCTGGACGACGATGGCGGCCGCGCTGCTCCTCGCCGCAGGGTATGTGGGATGGGTCGTCTCGATTAAGCCGAGCGATCTGACCGGCCACATTCAAGCCTCGAGCGCAACAAGCGGTCCCTTGGCGGTCATCACGGGAAACGCGAGAGGTCGTTCCGATTATCGCGGCGCGTTTCTTCTCGACACGGCAAACGGTTCGACGTGGCGCATCGATCCGTGGGCGGCGTCGGACACGCGTTACAGCCGCGATGGGCGTAGCGCGGTCGTGCCGCGGCGAGCTGCCGGCGGCGCGGAGATGCTTGTCTACACGCGTGGCCAGGCGGAACCGGTCGATACCGGCCTGACGATCGCAGATGGCGATTTCATCGTCTCCGACGACGGCAAACGCATCGCCACAATCTCCAATACGAGCCTCCTGTCCGTGTACGACATCGCAACGAAACGTTCGCTGGTCTCGGTACGGCTTCCCGACTCGACGTTCGTGCGCGGAGTTTTCATCACGCCCGACGTCGTTCGTTCGTACCTCAACGCGCAGGGCGGGATGAAGATCATGGAGCTCGACGTGCGGTCGCGCTCGCTCCGCGAGACCGGTTTCATCGCGTCACCGAAATTTGTCCACCTTTATCTCGACGCGGGGGGTACGCACCTGCTGGCGAGGCGTTTCCGCGAGAATCTGCTGACTCTGAACGACGCGCGAACGGGAGCGGTAATCCGCACCCTCGCGACGGCCGTCCAAATCAAGGCTGCGCACTATCTGCGCGACGGCCGCATCGCCGTCATCGACGGTCCCGATTCAGCGGCGGTTCTGCACATCCTCGCCGCCGATGGCACCCCGCAACGCGACGTCCCCCTCGGCGCGAAGCAAGTCGCATCGATCGTCGGCGACGATGGTAGCCGCGTCGTGCTGAACGACGCCTATGTCGCGTCCGGCCGGCGCATGCTCGAAGCCGTCGACATCACGAGCGGAGTCATCGAACATCGCGAGCCGATTCGCGACTCGGTGTCGTCCGGCACGTTCAACATGCGTCCGCCGATCGAGCCGCTACGCGAGGTTTTCTATGTCGGCGACGGAGAACGCCTCGTCGCCTGGAATCCCGCCACGGGCGCAAAGAGGATGATCACCGGCGGGTAGCGATTACGGTCAGCCGGCGTCGTGCTTTTCCGCACTCGCCGGCTCACCGTGCTCCGTCAAGAACTGACGGAGCGTCGTGTTCACCGTCTCCGAGTCGCGAAAAATCTTTGCCACATCAGCGTCCAGCACGATGATGTTCGTGCCCGCGCGATATCGGTCGTAGTACTTTCCGCGGACACCGCCACGAAGGTCGTACTCCGCTCTCATTTCGTCGTCGTCGTTTTCAGCCTTCTTCATAGGTTCGCAAATCAGAACTGCTGCAAAACCCTCAAATCGTTCTCGAACAACGTCCGGATGTTCGGGATGTCGAACTTGATCATGGCGCAGCGGTCGAGGCCGAGACCGAAGGCGAAGCCGCTCCATTCCTCCGGGTCGATGCCGACGTTGCGCAGGACCTGTGGGTGGATCATGCCGCAGCCGAGGATTTCCATCCAGCCGGTTTGCGAGCAGGTGCCGCAGCCGGCGCCTTTGCAGAAGACGCACGACATATCGACTTCCGCGGACGGCTCGGTGAACGGAAAGAAGCTCGGGCGCATGCGCATCTTCGAATCCGCGCCGAATAGGCGTTTGATGAAGTGCTCCAGCGTCGCCCGCAGGTGTCCAATGTGGATTCCTTTGTCGACCAGGAAGCCCTCGGCCTGGTGGAACATCGGTGAGCGGCGCATCGTGATCTCGTCGCGGCGATAGACGCGGCCGCAGGAGAGCACCTTCACCGGCGGCTCGTACTTTTCCATCGATCGGATCTGCACGTTGGAGGTGTGCGTGCGCAGGAGATACGGTTCGACGTCCAGGAAGAACGTGTCCTGGGTATCGCGCGCGGGATGATCGGGCGTGAAGTTGAGCGCCTCGAAGTTGTACCAATCGGTCTCGACCTCGGGGCCGGGATCGAGCGAGTAGCCCATCTCGCTGAAGATCGTCTCCATCTCGCGGCGGATGATCGTGACCGGATGGAGATGGCCGAGGTTGGGGAGGCGG
>DATART010000192.1:0-2036 GCA_036264035.1 Thermoanaerobaculia bacterium
AATTTCGACGCGATCGATGACCGGTGGTCGCTCGCTTCGCTCGGACCACCGGCTACCGTACGAGCCACCTCCGGTGGCTTCGTGCCGCTTCGCGGCGGCCCTGCAGCAATCCACACTGCGCGACGCCGGCTAATTTGGACAGGTCTGGGCACAGACACTCTTGTCTGTGCTGGTGAGGCTCGGGACGGTTGAGAAGATCAACGGCACCCTCCGTGAATTTCCTCACAGCCTCTCAGATGACAAAGCTACTGTCCGATTCGCTTTCGCAATTCGTCGCGGACGCGCAAGCCGGGCGTTTCGGGGGTCAGTCCCGCGAAGAAGTCACGGTATCCCGGCGCGACCCGCGCGAGGTAGTCCGTCGTTGCTACGCGATACATCCCTGCCTGATCGATCGCCTTCGGCTTCGCGACGATTGCGAACGAATCGCTCCCCTGCCGCGACTTTCCGTACGCGAGAAGCTTTTCGACGGCGTCGCCGCGCAGCGAGTAGACGAGGATCTCGTTGTCGTACGGCATGGCCGCACGGAGCGACTCCATCGTGACGCGGCCACTCGGGAGGTCCTGCCGGAAACTGCTGGCGGTCGACAATGCCACGTCCGCATGCGCCGCGTCGCGCATGATCTCCACTGTTCGTTGTGCAAGCGCGTCGACCGGTAGCGGTGCGGTTAACGTTCCGATCGTCGCGAACAGCGGCGCGTATTTCGGATCGGCTTCCAACTCCCGCTGCATCGCGGCCACGCGTCGGGCGACCGTCTTATCCACAGGCATCCGTCCGTCAACCGGAATCAGTTCTCCAGCCACGTTCGTGAGCTTGTGGCCGTCGAACGTCAGCACCACGCGGCTGATGTACGTCAGGTACTGGAACGGCGAAATGAACCACGTCCGCGTTCCTTCGATGCGCATCAACGGACGTTTCAAATGACTGTGCGTACCAAAAATCAAATCGATCCCGGGCACCGCCCGCGCCAGCGCGAAATCGTCGTCGAGCTGTTCGTGGCCGATCAGGACGATGACATCCGCCTGCTTTTCGCGAAGCTCGCGCACGGCGTCGCGCGCAGCGAGGATCGGATCGCCAAAATGAAACAGCGGCTCTTTTACGAGAGTCTTGAAGTCGCTGCCGGCGATTGCAAAGACTCCGACACGAATTCCGTTCGCCATGAATACACGTGTTCCGTGGAACCCGTTCGTATTCGCGCTCAGCACGGGATAGCGGATCGTCTGGAGACAACCCTCCAGTTCGCCGATTCCGTAATCGGGATCGTGATTGCCGAAAGCCATGGCGTCGACGACGCCGTTGAACCACGGCCACTCCGCACAGCGATATTTGTCCGACCAGGCAGGCGAGCCTTTGTTCATCATGTCGCCGCCGGAAAAGACCAACGCGCCGTGCTGCTGCTTCTGCGCGCGGAGATATCCGATCGCTCTCGCGATCCCCCCCTGCCGTTCCCGCCCCTCGGAGTAGAACGGCAGCGCGTGCGAGTGATAGTCGGAGAAATGCAGCAGCGTCACGCGCGCCGTCCGCGCCTGCGCCGCTGCACAGACGAAAAGCAGCGACAAAAACAAAGGGCGCCACGAAGAGCGCCCTTTGTCACGATTTGATGGAAATTGGATCACCGGTTGACGGCGGACTTCATCGCATTGATGGCGGCTTCGCGTCCCGAGTCCTTGGCGATCTTCTGATACTGACCGCGTTTGTTGGCAGGAATCTGCCGGATCAGGCCGAGGTAACGTCCCTGAAGCTGACGCGACGCCAACTGCTCCGGCGTAATGCGGGCGCGGCGGCGGCGTTTGCCAGCAGCCGGCGCGGAACCGGCATCGCCGCTGCCGGTCGATGCGGCCGGAGCAGACGACGCAACATTTTTGCTTCCGGGCGGACGGCCGCGGCGTTTGCCGCCTGCTGTAAGACCGCTTCCGGGCGGACGGCCGGGAGGACGTCCCGGGCCGCGGCGGGCGCCAAATCCGCCGCCGGTTCCCGTTCCTGCTCCTGTTCCCGTTCCGCCGCCGCTGCCTGTGCCGGTCGAGGCGCCGGCATGCGTG
>DATART010000223.1:0-8939 GCA_036264035.1 Thermoanaerobaculia bacterium
TGCTCGACGAAAAAGTGCGCGTACCAGGCAAAGGCATAGCCGACCAGCGGAACGCCGATGAGAAACCAGAGGCTGACGGCGAACGCGAGGCCCAGCATCACGATCGCGAGGACCGAGCCGATCACATGCAGCACGCGCGTCCGTTCACGGGCGTGCGCGCGCACGTAGTCCGGCCAGAAGTCGGCGAAGCTCTGAATTTGCATGGAGCGCGCGGAGATTCTCCCACGACTTTCCGTGGCACTTCAATTGCTCGGGTCCGGTACATGCCGAACGACTTCGAACAATTGCTGAAAGACCTCTTTGGCGAGCCGCTGAAAAGCCTGACTCAATTCTCGTCCGATCAGACGCAGCGCATGCAAACGCGATTGCAGGAATTCATCCGCGAGGCGGTCAAGGAAGAGCTGGCGAAGATCCACACCGAGGTGAATGACCTTCGCGATCGGGTGGCAGAGTTGGAGAGGGAGCGCGCCGATAACGCGGCGAATCTGGTGTAGGTCCGCAGAGCATCAGCAGCTCAGACAGGAGTGTCTGTGCCACACGAATCCTGCCGTATCACAAGCTGGTGTGGCACAGACACTCTTGTCTGTGCTTTGGCAAGTCGCGCCACCTGACACTGCTAATCCGCGCGACGAGCCTTCAGGTACTCCGCCACTTCCTCGGCCGGCTTCGTGTTGAAGATCTCCTTGGCCGTCAGGCCCGCCTTGCGCGCCACCCAGGTGCCGCTGATGAGCGCCGCGTACTCGTGGGTTGAATGCGCGTCGGGCGTGATGGCGAAGCCGACGCCGAGGTCCATGGCGCGGCGGATGTGGCGCCAGTCGAGGTCGAGGCGGTTCGGATTGCCGTTGATCTCGATCATCACGCCGCGCTGGCCGGCTTTCTCGAAGATGCGCTCGAAGTCGACGCTGTAGCCGTCGCGCGAGAGCAGCTTGCGGCCGGTGAGGTGGCCGAGGAAGGTGACGTACGGGTTGTCGAGCGCGCGCAGCATCCGCTCGGTCATCTCGTCTTTCGGCATCTGAAAACGCGAGTGAATCGAAGCGATGACGAAGTCGAATTTCTTCAGCGTCTTCTCGTCGTAGTCGATCGCGCCGTCGGGAAGGATGTCCGCTTCGGTCCCGCGAAATACGCGCATCGGCGCGACACCCGGCTCGTTTGCGGCGATCTCTTTGTGCTGGAGCTTGAGCTGCTCGACGCTTAATCCGCCGGCATAAAACGCGGCCGGCGAATGGTCGGAGATGCCGACGTATTCGAAGCCGCGCTCGCGCGCGGCGGCGAGCATTTCGCGAACGGTGTGGCGGCCGTCGGAGAAGGTGGTGTGGACGTGGAAGGTGCCGCGCAAGTCGGAGACTTCGATGAGCCGCCGGTGCCGTTTGCGTTTGAGGTCGTCCGCGTTTTCGCGCCGTTCCGGATCGACGTACGCGAGGCCGGCCTTGTCGAACAGCTCTTTTTCCGTGCGGGCCCGGCCAAGCTTTCCGCCACGTTCGAGAAACGCGGCGACGAACTCCGGCGTACCGGTAGTAACGAGCAGCGTGGCGCCGAACGCGTCGGGCTTGGCGAAGTGAAACCAGACGTCGATCTCATTACGGGCGAATGCCTTCACGGTGTCGTCGTCGATGCGCTCGATCTTTTCTATAAATTTAGAGAGAGCGCGGACGACGGCGTCTTGATCGCGCGTGGCGATGACGATATTCACATTCCGAATGATCTCCAGCCGCCTCCGCACGCTCCCGCTCACCTCGGCGTCCTCGATTTCCTCGATCGCGGCGAGGTGCTCGCGAATCTGTTCGCCGACTTCGACGCCGATCGGAAGTAAAAAATGCGACTCCCGGCGCCGCGCCTTCTCGACGCCGCTGAGGATGTACTGCTGCGTCTTCGGACCGAATCCCGGCAACGGGGCGATACGCCCTTCGCGCGCGGCTGCTTCGAGCTCGTCGAGATTTCCGATGCCGAGTTTTTCGTGCAGGATGCCGATCTTCTTCAGACCGAGCTTCGGAACGCGCAACAGCTCGAAAATGCCGGTCGGGTATTTCGTGCGCAATTCTTCCAGATATCGCGACTGCCCGGTGCGTACGAGCTCCTCGATGATGGCCGCCGTGGCCTTTCCGATGCCGGGCGTCTTCACCAGTTCGCCGCTCGTGATGAGATCGGCGGGCTCGGCGTCGAGCGCGCGAATGCTGTTGGCGGCGCGCTCGAACGCCAGCGCGCGGAAGCGGTTGTTCTCGCTCAGCTCGAGGTAGCTGGAGATGTCGTCGAGCGCGCGGGCGATGTCGAATTTGTTCATGCGGTCGCTATCATGCCGAATATGCAAGCAACCGACCGCTTGATTGTCGCCATCGATCGTTCTTCGCGCGACCACATCCTTCGGCTCGCCGATTCACTGCAAGGCGCGGCGGGTGTGCTGAAGATCGGCTTGCAGGCATTCGTGGCCAACGGCCCGTCAATCGTGCGCGAGGTGATCGATCGCGGCGCGAAGGTTTTTCTAGATCTGAAGATTCACGACATCCCGAACACGGCGAAGAACGCGGTAGCCGAGGCGGCGTCGCTCGGCGCGGCGATGGTGACCGTGCACGCCGCCGGCGGCGAGGCGATGCTTCGCGCGTGTGCAACTAACTCCACGCTCGTCCTCGGCGTCACCATCCTCACCAGCCTCGATGACGGCGAACTGCAGCGCATCGGATTCCGCGGAACGCCGCTCGACAACGCCGTGCGCCTGGCGAAGCTGGCGCAGGAATCGGGACTGCACGGCATCGTCGCCTCCCCGCACGAAGTGACGGCCATTCGCGAAGCGTGCGGTGCCGCGATGCGGATCGTCGTCCCGGGCATTCGTCCCGAGGGAAGCGCGGCAGGCGATCAGCGCAGGACGATGACACCCGCCGCGGCGATTGCGGCGAGCGCGGATTACATTGTCGTGGGACGGCCGATCACCGATGCTAGCGATCCCCGCGCGGCGGCGCTGGCGATCGTCGAATCGTTCGGGTAGCTGGGAGCGCGCGCGTCTCGCCCGCAGTTCTCGCGCGAATCAAAAAGGGGGTGGGACGCCCGCGCTCCCAGGTCTTACGCCGCGCGGCGGCGCGCTACGCAGTTCGATCCCGGGCCGGGGAAGAAGATGCGCTGGCTGGAGAATTGCCGGCGATTCCCAGCGGCATCCGTTCCGATCGCGCGCAGCAGGTGCTCTCCGCGGGTGATGGCGTCGAGGTTCACGGAGACGCGCCACGTCGACACTGGTGTCGTCGATGGGATGTCGATGCGAGCCGGGCCGGCCAGCGATGCCGATCCGAGTGAGCCGCCGTCGAGCAGCAGCTCAACGTTCGTGATCTTCAGCGTTCCCGTGACCCAGCCGTGGATCTCGGCGCCGCCGCAGACGGTGCCGGCGATGGAATCGAATTCGATCTTGCCGGTCATCAGTCCGCATGCGCCGTACGTCTGCGTGCCTGTCATTTCGCCGACGACGTAGACGAGCGAGCCGACCGACAGCGGATTCCACTTGACCTCGTCGCCCTGCGTGTACGAGACCTGCTCGTACTGCCGCGGATCGCGTCCCTCGATCAGGGCGGTGCCGTAGTCGAAGACGTCAAAAGCAATCGTGCGCGCGGGCTGGAGCGTCTGGTAATCGAGCTCGTCGATCATCGTGATCAGACGGTTATTGGCTTCATCGAAGACGGCCTGGGGATGAAAAATGATCGGGTTAGCGCGGTCGACCTGGAGGTTCGCCGTGGAGTGGTATGTGAGGGGGTGGAAGATGTTGTTGCCGTCGGTTGGCGTGAAGGTGTAGGTGATGATCGAGGTGTCATTGCCGACGCCGAGGAGGTTCGAACCGTTGCTGACCAGGAATGTGCCCGGAACAGCGGTACCGCTGACGAGAGTTGGCAACGCGGGGTTGGTGAGGTTCCACGCGACCGTGCTGCCGTTCGCCGCGGCGACGAGGATGCCGAAGTTGAACGCGATGTCGTTGTAGCCTCCGAGCGGACTGAGGTATGTCGAAAGCGAGCTGACGCGGAACGGCGACAACGGGTTGGCGACGTTGTAGATGTCGATCTGGTTGAAGCAGTTATTCGGCAAAACCGTGTAGACCGCGGAGCACGGCAGGTCTGTGGCCGGATAGAGCGCCGCCAGCGTGGTGCCGCTGATGGCGAGGCGGTGATAGCGCAGGCCCGGAGTGCGGGAGACGAGGATCGGTGCGGTGCCGCCGGCGCGTACGTTGCGGAGGTCGTAGATCTCAAGTCCGGCTTCGCTGGACACGTAGAGGAAGCCGGCGTTGAAGGCCACGCCGCCTTTGGTTTCACGCGCGGCGAGAGCGCCGATGAAATCCTCACGGGCGATCTGCATGTCGCCGAGGTCGGTGACCGTGTAGGTCGTCAGCGTCTGCCCACGAAGGGCGAACACCTGCGAGGCGAAGCGGAAGACGCCATGCGGCGACTGGTAGAACGCGGTCGGTCCGGCGTTGGTCGAAACTAGCGTCAACGGGCAAGTGGCCTGGTACTGATCGGCGACTGCCGTCGGAGCGGAGAAGACGGCGACTGCGAGGACAACGAGAGCGAGCCGTGACAATACGCGCATACATGCCTCCCAAAAACCACACCCGGAATGCGCTCCGCAGAGCTGGATTCAAAATCGACTCAGGCGGTAACTATCCATTAATCCACGACTTTTTTCAACCTGAGGGGGTGGAACGTCGGAGTACCGCCTCCGGAGGAGGCACGGATGGTAGCCGGCGGTCCAAGCGCAGCGAGCGACCGCCGGTAACCGGTCGACGGCGATTTTCCCGACCCCGGTCAGGGGTCACGGAGGAAATTCACGCCGCTTGGTATTTGGTACGCGACTCCTGCCGGAGTCGGATCCGTGATGACATTGGGCCCGGCGGTCGCTCGCTTCGCTCGGACCGCCGGCTACCTTACGTGACGCCTCCGGCGTCGGGGTTTCCGTCGGCGGGCCGTGCCCGCCCCGTGTAGAATGTCCCGACTCGCCGCGAACTGGCGGGATTGGAAACAACCTCGGCTTCGCGCGGCGTTACGAGTGGCGAATTATGCTCGACGGTCACGTGCTCGTCCTCAACAGGGTTTTCCAGGCGGTGCAGATCACCTCTGCACGTCGCGCGCTGACCCTCTTGTATAAAGGCCAGGTCAAGGCCGTCGACTCCGAGTACCGCACGTACGACTTCCAGAACTGGGCCGACATCCCCGTGCAGGTCGACGATCACTTCGTCCGCACGCCGAGCCGCAACATCCTGATTCCGGACGTCATTCAGCTGCTGGTCTTCGATCGCCTGCCGCGGCAGGAGGTCAAGTTCTCGCGCGGCAACATCTATCTGCGCGACGGCAATCGCTGCCAGTACTGCGGGAAGAAGTTTTCGTCCTCGGAGCTGTCGCTCGACCATGTCGTGCCGATCTCGCGCGGCGGCAAATCGACGTGGGAGAACGTCGTCTGCGCCTGCCTGCCGTGCAACGTGAAGAAGGGGAACAAGCTCCTGACGGAGACCGGCCTGCAGATCAAACGGCAGCCGGTTCGGCCGAAATGGCATCCTCTGCATCGTCTGCAGGGGCGCAACTTCCCCGACATCTGGAAGAACTTTCTGGACGAGGCGTACTGGAACGTCGAGCTGAAGGAGTGAAGCGGGCTACTTCGCCGCGAGGTCCTTCAGCTCTTCCCCCTCATTCACGAACCGGTTGATCGCGACGCCGTACTGCTTCTCGTAGAGGCTGCGGTAGCGGCCGCCGAGGACCATCAGCTCCCGATGCGTGCCGCGTTCGGTGATCTGGCCGTCTTCGAGAACGAGGATCTGGTCGGCGTTGCGGATCGTTGAGAGGCGGTGAGCGATGACGAATGTGGTCCGCCCTTTCATCAGCGCGTTGAGCCCATCCTGAATCAGCGCTTCGGACTCGCTGTCGAGCGATGACGTGGCCTCGTCGAGGATCAGGATGCGCGGATTTGCGACGATCGCGCGCGCGATGGCCACACGCTGTTTCTGGCCGCCGGAGAGGCGCACACCGCGCTCGCCGACGATCGTGTCGTATTTGTCGGCGAAGCCTTCCGTGAATTCGTCGACGTGGGCGATCTGCGCGGCGCGGAGCACTTCTTCGCGCGACGCATTCGGATTACCGAGCGCGATGTTGTCGTAGATCGACTCGGCGAAGAGGAACGAGTCCTGCGGCACGATGCCGAGGTGCGAGCGATAGTCGCTGAGGCGGAAAGAGCTCAGCGGTTTGCCATCGACGAAAACTTCGCCTTGTGTCGGCCGGTGAAACGCGGCAATGAGCGAGATCATCGTGCTCTTGCCGGATCCCGACGGACCGACCAGCGCGATCGACGTGCCGGCGGGCGCGATGAGGTTAATGTCCTTCAGCACAGGGACGCCGGCGGCGTACTCGAACCAGACGTCGCGGAACTCGACGGTTCCATCGATGTCAGACGTGACCGTTTTCGCGGCGTCCTGCTCGTCCTCGCGCGTCTCGCCGAAGACTTCGCGCATCCGTTCCAGCCACGCGAAGGCCTCGGATAGCTGCGTGCCGATCGAAACGATCTGCACGACCGGTCCGATGACGAGCGCGAGATAAAGCGTGAACGCGATCAGATCGCCGGGCGACATCTTGTGCGCGACGACCTGATGGCCGCCCACGAACATCACCACCGCACCGACCGCACCGACGAGGAAGGTCGTCATCGCGCCGGCGATGGAGATCGTCCGCATGGTGCCGACGATAAGGTTGAGCAGCTTCTTCGCGCCCGTGTCGAACACCTGCTCCTCATGCTCTTCGGCGGTGTACGCCTTGACGATGCGAATGCCGGAGAAGCCCTCGGTGAGGCGGCCCGTGACGTCGGCATAGACCTCGCCGCGCTTGCGGAACATAGGGCGCGCGGTCGAGAAAGCCCAGAACATGATTCCGGCGAAGGCGAAGGATGCCAGGAAAACCATCGACGCCAACCGCGCGCTGAAGTGGAAGAGGAAGAACGACGCGAATCCCGCCGTGACGATGCCGCCGAAAACCTGGGCGAGGCCGGTGCCGACAAGATTGCGGATGCCCTCGGCGTCGTTCATGACGCGCGAGACGAGCACGCCGGTTTTGGTCGCGTCGAAGTAGCGGATCGGCAAACGCTGTACGTGCTGCTGCAGCCGCGTGCGGAGTTCGGTGATCGAGCGCTGCGCCGCGATGCCGAGAATCTGCGCGAGCGTGTAATCGGTGACGCCCCCGAAGAGCGCCACGCCGGCGCTGATCAACGCCAGCTTCGGCAGCAGCTCGATATGCCCTTTCGCGAGAACGTTGTCGTAGAGGATCTTTGAGAGGTACGGCAGGACGATGCTGGAGAGGCGATTCGCGAGCAGCAGCGGGATGCCGATGGCGAGGCGCAGACGCGAACGCCAGATGATGTCGCCGGCGTCTTTGAGAACGGCGCGGAAACGCGCCTTGTCCATTTTCTTCTTTGGCTTTTCTTTGTCGGCTTCGGCCATTGAGAGATTGTATGCGTGGTGGGGAGTGGGGAGTCGGGGGTGGGGCGTGGGAGGAAAGACACGAATTCTGAATCGCTGTCGCTTCTCGCTCTCCCACTCCCCACTCCCCACCCCCCATTCCCCACCCCATGGTTCACATCTTGCTAAACACCCACCGAACGGAGTGGCATCAATGACGTTAGTGAATTCGCTCTGCGCCGAAATCAGCATCTACCAGGGCGTCGGAGAACAGACGGGTGTGTTGGTAGAGAGAAGTGCGATCCGCGGTAAGAAGGGGCTTTGCAAGAGCATGCGCGATCTGGCCATCAAGTCGCGTGTCCTCGGCGACGGCTACTACTACATCCCCATCGAGCTGTGGCCGAAAACAAAAGAGCCGGTGGTCGTCCATAAACATGACTGGACGGTCATCGGATCGATCCCGCGTACCTCCCGCGCCGCGAAGAAGCGTCCGAAGCGCGCGCAGGCCGAACAACTCTGATCAATTTCTTTTCTGGAGTACTGACGATGAAACGTTGTTTCGTTGTGCTGTTTGCTGCCGCCATCGCCTCCGCTGCATTCGCGCAGGATGAAGAAGGAACCGGCGCCGCCAAGGGCGCGCAGGTCAATACGACCGGCAAGGGCTACACCGCCGCGTACGTGATCGACGCCGCCAGCCGCCGTGTGCTGTTCGAAGAGAACGCGCACGTTCCGCTCCCCACCGCGTCGATGGCCAAGATGATGACGTGCATCATCGCCATGGAACGCATCCAGTCCGGCGAGATCAAGCTCGACACGCCGGTGACGACGTCGGCGCGCGCCAGCAAGATGGGTGGGTCGCAGATCTTCGCGCGTGAGGGCCAGGTCTTCCCGATGCAGACGCTGCTGCAGGCGACGATGATCCGCTCGGCCAACGACGCCGCGGAAATGATCGCGGAGAAGCTCGGCGGCTCTGCTGAGGCATTCGCCGATCTGATGAACGACAAGGCGCGCGCGCTCGGTCTGAAAGAGACGACGTTCTACGATCCGCACGGCCTCCCGAACAGCCAGGACCCGAAGCGCATCGATGTCTCCAGCGCGCATGATCTCGCGGTGATGGGGCAGGAGTTGATGAAGTACCCGCTCATGCGCGAGTACGCGAAGACGCCCTGGATTCCGTTTACGAACGCGACCTACACCTCGGGGCTGACGAATCCGAATCACATGATCAACCCGAAGAGCAAGGACTACTACGGCGACGCGACCGGCATCAAGACCGGCTACTCCGGTCCTGCCGGCTACTGCATCACCGCCTCGGCGAAGCGCGGCGACATGGAAGTGATCGCGGTGGTGATGGGCGCACGCGCGCCGTCAGGCCCGGAGAGCTCGTTCGGCATCGCCGCACGGCTTTTCAATGACGCCTTCGCGCACTGGCGGCAGTTGGTGGCCCTGAAGAAGGGCACGGTCGTCGGCCAGGCAGCCGTTGCCGACGGACAGGCGAAGACGGTGAACGCCGTCGCGCTCTCGGACGTCAAAACGCTCG
>DATART010000297.1:0-3490 GCA_036264035.1 Thermoanaerobaculia bacterium
TAGATGTGGATGAGGATGTGCAGCCGGTATCCGAGGTCGTAGCTGGGCAGGAGAATGAGCCAACTGAGCGGATAGAAGACCTCGTGCTCAGGATTGGCGGCGATCGGCTGTCCCGCCGAGAAGTAGCGGTTCCAGTACGGAAACTCGCCATGCTGCACGACCTCGCGAAGAACCTGCTTGGTCGGGTAGTAGTAGCGCGTCAGGTCGCGCATGTAGAGCTGATTGACGCCGAAGAGGACGTCGGCGAACGAAACCGTCGCGATCAGAAAGAGGAGTGCGAGCGCGAGCAGATCGGAGCGGCGGCTGACCTGCGGAATCGTCGCATCATTCACGGCGCGCGATTGTAGTCGACTCCGCGGGCCGCGAATTTCGCTGTGTTATTCTCGCCCGCCCATGCCGCTGCACGACAAGAAAGTCGTGGCCGTGCTCCCCGCATACAACGCCGAAAAAACGCTGCGGGCCACGTTCGACGACATCCCCCAGGACTGGGTCGACGAGATCCTGCTCGTCGATGACGTCTCGCGCGACAAGACCGTCGAGCTGGCCCGTACACTGCCGATGCGCGTCGTCGTTCATGCGAAAAACCGCGGCTACGGCGGCAACCAGAAAACCTGCTACCGCACGGCCATGGACGAGATGGGCGGCGAGATCATGGTCATGGTCCATCCCGACCATCAGTACGATCCGAAGATCATCCCGCAGCTCGTCGAGCCGCTTCTGCGCGGTGATTGCGAGGCTGTCTTCGGCTCGCGCATGCTCGGCGGCCGGCCGATGGAAGGGGGCATGCCGAAGTGGAAGTACCTGGCTAACCTTTTCCTGACGATGGTGGAGAACGCCACGTTCTACATCTTCCTGTCGGAGTACCACTCGGGATTCCGCGCGTATTCGAAGCGCTACCTCGATACGGTGAACTTCGAGGCGAATTCGGACAACTTCGTGTTCGACACGCAGATCATCGCCCAGGGTGTTGCCAAAGGGATGCGCATCCGCGAGGTGCCGATCTCAACGCGCTATTTCGATGAAGCGTCGCAGATCGGTTTCTGGCGCTCGGTGCGGTACGGGCTCGAGATCCTGAAGACGATGATCTTCTACAAGCTGCACAAGAAGCGGATCTGGTCGCATCCGATCTTCCGCGAGCCGCAGCGGCCGCTCGCTCCCGTCAGCGCGTAAGGCCGTGCGCCCGCACGAAGGCTTCCGCATCGCGCCTGCTCACCGCGGCTTCGGCATCATCGCCGGTCGACTGAAAGTAGGCCGCCTCCAACCGAAGTAATCCGACGTAGTCGCGTACGTGTCCACTCGGCGCATGCCGGTTCGCTTCGATGAACGGGCGGTACTGCGCGATGTGGCCGGCATCGTGACCGCCGCACCACGCCAGCAGCGCGCTCACCGCGATCAAGTACGCCGTTGCGACTGCCGGATGCGCCCGAACGGCCAGCGCGGCGAGTGCGAAGACCGCGATCGTGATCAGCGTCATCACGACTGCGGCCGCGCGCGCCTGCGCCGGAACGGCTTGCAGAAACTGGAAATTGTCGTCGTGCCGGATTGCGAACAGCGCGGCGTCGAACAACGTTCGCGGCGGAATGTACTGGTTCATGTCGACATGCCGCGCGGCGAAGAAAAGCAGCATCGTCCAGACGCTGCCCGCTGCGATGACGATCGCCGCAAGCCAGCGCGGAAGGCGCGTCAGGAACGCGGCCAGGCCGATCAGAAAAAAAATTGTGCACGAATCGAAGCGCCGCTGCCCGAACGCCAGCATGCCCCAGAACGAACGGTCAAACGCCGCGATGATGGCCCACTGCAGGACGAACGTGACCAGGCCTGCCGCGGCAAGGCGGCGATCGTCGCGCCACAATAGGACGAGACCGATGAGCGCCAGCCCGAGCAGAGGCGTCCACGTCCACATGCCGTGATACCAGGAGACGAGCGGCAGGAATGGGCGAATGCGTTCGAAGGGATGCCAGTCATTCGCGCCGCCGGACGACGCAAACGCGAGCGGCCGTCCGTAGAGAACCTGGCTGACGACCAGTTCCGGCAGACATCCGATCGCGAATCCGATCGCGGCGAGCCAGCTTCGCCGCAGCAGCGGCAGCGAGCCCGCGACAATCGCCGGCACCAACACGAACGTGAGATTTTGCGGCCGCACGGCGAACGCAAAGCCGCAGGCCAGCCCGGCCGCGAAAACTCGCGATGCCGTGGGCTCTCGCCGCAGCGACAGCGCGATCGCCACCACGACAGCGCACGCCGCCGCGCTGACGGCATGCCCCATCGTGGCGTGGTGAACCGAATACCAGAGCAGCGGCGAGCCGAACCAGGTCCCGATCGCAGCGAGCGTCGCCGCGAAGCGTCCCGCTACCGGCACAGCCGCCTGCACCCCGAGCAGCAACACCGCAAGCCCGGCCATCGCGCTCGATGCAACGATGGCGATCGTGTACGGCAGCGAAAAGCCGTTGCGTAGAAACCCCCGCAGCATTGGAATCGCTGCACGCGCGGCGTCGGCCGTGGCGTATGCCGGCAGCCACGCCACAGCCGGACCGACCGTCCAGTGATCGCCGAGATGTCCGTTTGGCGTGACGTCCGTGAAGGCGATCGCGTTTCCGCGAATCATGCCGAGGCGCGCCCATTCATCGAAGAAGACAAGATCGTGGTCGATGAACGCCGAAGGGAGGTACGCCGTATAGCCGGCGCCGTCCGGCCGCATGTAGCCGGGAACCATCCACAGGAAAACGCTGGCAGCCCAGAGCGCGATCAGCACAGCGTACGGCGGCGCTGTCGTTCGCGGTGTCACGAAGTCTCCAGCGCCTCGCGAAGCGCGCCGGAGATCGCTACGCCCTTGGTTTCACACGCGCGCGCGACCGCTTCGAAGGCCTCGCGCCGCCGCCCGTCGCGCAGCATGTCGAGCACTCCCGCGGCGATGATGCCGTCGAAGAAGCGCTTGCGGTCGACGTCGGTCGGCAGCACGCTCTTCGCCGATTTCCGCAACGTGCCGAGAAGGTCGTTGACCTCGGCGTACTCCGGCCCGATCGACTGCTGGAGATCTTCCTTCAGCGTTCGTCCGAGCGCGGGCGATTTGCCGCCCGTTGAGATCGCGATCTGGATCGATCCCTTCTCGATGATCGCCGGCACGATGAACTCGCAGAGATGCGTCACGTCGACGACATTCACCGGAATCTTTCGCCGCCGGCAATCGCGGGCCACGCGGGCATTGACGCACGGATCGTCGGTCGACGCGATGACGATCGAAGCGCCGTCGAGGTCCGCTTCGTCGTACGTTTTATGACGAACCGCCAGCGCTCCGTCGCGCTCCCACGCTGCGATCTCGTCGGTGATCGCCGGGCTGACGATCGTCACGCGCCCGCCGTACCGCATCATCGTCTCCGCCTTGCGCGCACAGACGGCGCCGCCCCCGACGATCAGCACGTTCCGATCTTCGATGTCGATGTAGATCGGATAGTAGGGGAAGCGTTTTTTCATGTGAACCGGGGTGTGGGGG
>DATART010000321.1:0-3048 GCA_036264035.1 Thermoanaerobaculia bacterium
CGCGCGTGCGGCGCATGCTGACCGAGGAAGGCATCGTCATCCACACCGGCTGGAGCGCGAAGTCGGTGCGCGTCGACGGCGGCAAGAAAGCGATCCGCATCGAGAACTCTATCGGCGAGACGATGCAGCTGCGCGCCGACGAGATCTTCGTCGCCAGCGGCCGCCGCGCAAACACGGAGAACCTCGGACTCGAAGCCGCGGGCGTGAAGATGGATCGCGGATTCGTCAGCGTCGACAAATACCTGCAGACCTCCGTGCCGCGCATCTGGGCCTGCGGCGACGTTCACGGCGGCATGCAGTTCACGCACGTCGCGGCGTACGAGGCGGTGAAGCTCGTGCGCAACATGCTTTTTCCCGGACGCGCCGCCGTGACATACGACGACATTCCGTGGGGGCTGTACACCGATCCTGAGGTCGGACACATCGGCATGACGGAATCCGAGGCGATGAAAACGCATGGAGCGGAGAACGTGCGCACGTACAGCGTCGAGATGGCGGACGTCGACCGCGCCGTCGTCGACCGCAGCACCACCGGCTTTCTCAAGCTCGTCTGCGACAAACGTGGCCGCATCCTCGGCGCGCACGCCCTCTGCGCCAACGCATCGACACTCATCGAAACGCTGGTGCTCGCGCGGAAGAAAAAGATGACGGTCGCGCAACTCGCGTCGCTCGTCTCGCCGTACCCCTCGCTCGCCGACGCAGTGCAGAAAGCCGCTTCGCTCTACTACCAGGACGTGGCGAAGGGATGGCTCGGATCGGTGGGCAAGTGGATCGCGAAGCGGTCTCAGTGATGAGTAGGAACGGCATTGGCAATAGAATCGCCGGGATTTGTGAATGGAGGCAACATGAAAAAACTGATGGTGATCCCGTTTGCGCTCGTCTTCGCCGCGTGCGCGCATAGCAAAGGCCCGATGGCGATGGCCACACTGGAGTCCACGAGCGGCTCGACGGCGAAAGGGACCGTCCACTTTCAGAATGCCGGCGACGACGGCGTCGAAGTCACAGCCGATCTGACCGGCGTCCCTCCCGGCGTTCACGGATTCCACATTCACGAGAAGGGCGACTGCGGCAACAACGGCACCAATGCGGGAGGCCACTTCAATCCATTCGGCTCCGTTCACGGCGCGCCGGATGCTGTTTCCCATCACGCCGGCGACTTCGGCAACGTCACCGCCGATGACAAAGGGGAAGTGCACGCGCACTTCACGACGCATTCGATCAGCATCAACAGCGATTCGAATGGTGTCGTCGGCCACGCGGTCGTCCTGCACGGCAATCCCGACGATCTCGTCTCGCAGCCGGCCGGCAATGCCGGACCGCGCATCGCCTGCGGCGTCACGACGCTGATGGGAAGTATGTAGCCATGAAACGTTTCGCGATTCTCGCCCTCGCAATTCTTCCGCTGGCCTGTGCCACGCCGCGGCCCGGCACGACGAAGAACACTTCGACGCCCGGCCGCGGCGCGATCAAGCTGACGATCACGCCGAACCCGGTGGTCGCGACCAATGTCGGCGGCAACACATACGAGTTTCCGTTCGACGTCGTGGTGAAGGAAACCGGCGGCCATCCGGTGACCATCGAGCGCGTCACGGCGAACGTCTTTACTGCCGGCGGCATCCAGGTGGCGAGCGAGTCCTACGACGCGGCGAAGATCCAGTCCCTCGGCTTCGCCACCGCCATCCAGGCCAAGGGCGAGATTCACTATCACTTCGTCCCGCGCAAGGACGTCCCAGACGAACGTCTCTTCACCTCCGTCTACGGCGATGTTCGCGTTGAAGGCATCGACGACAACGGCTCCCGTACCACCACGACCACGACGATTACGCTGAAGAAAGCTTAGCCATAGAATGACGAGATGACCGACGACGATCTGAAGCGTCTGCTCGAAGCGAATGCGGTGCGGATCGAGAGCGCCATCGACGGCAAGACGAACGCGATCGAGCAACGCATGGACCTCGGCTTCGCCGACACGCAGGCGATGATCAAGTTCTCCCACGCCGAGCTCGATCGCCGCGTCAAATACATGGAGCAAACGCTGGCGACGCTCGAGGACCGCTTCCTCGGATTACAGACGCGAGTCGACCGCCTCGAAGAAGCGACGAAAACGGAGAACTAGCCGGCACGGCCGGCGGCGTCGCTTGTCGGGAGTGGTTAGTAGGGAGCCCGAGGACGAGCACAATCGCGAACACGCGTCCGTTGTTCTCGACCTCGTACGTTCCACTCCCACTCCCCACTCCCCACTCCCCACTCCCCAAAACTCAATCCACCCACTTCGCGATAAACAGATTCATCTCATGCCCCTCTGGCTGCGCGCGGCTCGAAGCCCAGATCAGATACTGCCCATCGGGACTGAAAACGCAGAAACCGTCGAAGCCCGGCGCGGTGGTGATGCGCTCCAACCCCTGACCGTCTTTTCCGACAGTCCAGAGATCGAAGTCGAAACCCTTCGCGTTCACGTTCGACGCGAAGATGATCCGCTTGTTGTCGTTCATAAAGTATGGACAGAAATTCGCCGCGCCGTTGCTCGTGATCTGGCGTTGGTTCGTGCCGTCGGCGTTGGCGACGAACAGCTCCATGTGCAACGGCTTGACGAGATCTTTCGCCAGCAACGCCTTGTATTCATCAAGCGCCGGCCCGACCGGATGATTCGCGCGCCATACGATCTGCGTGCAATCGGCGTTGTAGAACGCGCCGCCGTCGTAGCCGGGCGTGTTGGTCAGGCGCTTCACTTTTCCTGACGCCGCATCCATCTCGTACAGATCGAGATCGCCGTCGCGCGTCGACGTGAAGATCATCTTCCCGCCCTGATGGCACCACGTCATCTCCGCGTCGTAGCCGTTCGTAGTCGTGATCTTCTTCGCGTTCGAGCCGTCGACATTCGCCTCGACGATGTCGAACGTCGGATAGACCGGCCACACGTAGCCGTGCGACATATCCGGCTTCGCCGGACACTCCGGCGCGCCTCCCTCGGTGGTCGCATAGACGATGCGATCGCCCTGCGGATACTTGAAGTAGCCGCACGTCGTGCGCCCCTTGCCGCTCGAGACC
>DATART010000342.1:0-6128 GCA_036264035.1 Thermoanaerobaculia bacterium
GCCGATGCTGCAGAAAGGCGTGCCGGTCAACCTTCCCGTGACGGAAGATCCTGAGAAGACGCCCGACACCGACAAGCAGCTCCAGATCTCCGTCAAATCCGACGGCACCGTCTATCTCGGTTCACTGCCGGTGCTGAAAGAGCAGATGCAAAGCGAGCTCGGAAAGATTCATGACCGTACGCCCGATCGCGAGATCGCGGTCAAAGGCGACAAACTCGTGAAGTACGGCGCCGTCCTCGATGCGCTCAAAGCCTGCCGCGAGGTCGGCTTCAACAACGTCGGACTGATCGCCCAACCGAAGAAGGGTCCGGGACAGGGGTAGTCAACTATGCAGGTAGGTGGCAGCGGAACAATTAAGTCGGACATCAACGTCACGCCGCTCGTCGACGTCGTGCTGGTGCTCCTCATCATCTTCATGGTCATCACGCCGGTCGTGCAGATGGGCTACCTGGTGCGCGTTCCGCCCAAGGCGCCCGCGGGCCTTCCTCCGTCCGCCGTCAACGACCAGATCATCCTGCGCCTGATGCCGGACAACCACATGTTCATCAACAAGGATGAAGTGGCGCCGGGCGATTTCGCGGTGCGCATCCACGACATCATGCACGGCAACCAATCGAAGATGGTCTTCTTCCAGGGCTCGCCCGACGTCGACTACGACTCCACGATCAAGTTCCTGGACATGGCCCGCGCCAGCGGCGCCAAGAACATCGGCATCATCGTCGAAGCGGCGCAGTAGCAACGGCGGCTTTGGCCGCCGTTTTTCCTTGATCACCACAAAGGCACAAAGGACACGAAGAAATCTCTTTGTGTCCTTTGCGTCTTTGTGGTGAAACGCTTTTCGGATGACCGAAACGAAACAATCCAGCTTCGCGCAGATCGTCGCGGTGCTCAGCCTTTTCGTGGCGTTCTACCTCGCGACGTACTTCGTCGGGCGCTTTGTGTCGGAATTGGCCGGCGCGTTCTTCAACCAGTGGGTAGCGCTGGTCGCCGTTTGCGTCGCGACGTTCGCCACGATCGCCATCTTCGAGCGCGGTCCGTGGGACCTCGGCCTGTTCGTCCCGCCGCGGCTGGCTACGCGCGAGTTCCTCCTCGGATGCGGCGCTGCAGTCCTGCTCATCAGCGCGGCGGACGGACTCGTTCTGCTCACGACGCGGCTGCATCACGTCGCGGGCAACGGTTTTCCGTGGATCGAGCTCGTCGCCGTCTACCTGCCGGCCGTGTTTCACGAAGAGCTGCTCTTCCGCGGCTATCCGTTTCAGAAAATCTGGAAGTCGCATCGCGTCGCAGCGATCCTCTTTTCATCGATTGTCTTCGCCGCCCTGCACGCCGGCAACAACGCTTTCTCGCTGTTGGCCATGGCCAATCTTTTCTTCGCCGGCATCCTGCTCGCGCTGGCGTACGCGCGCTACGAGCGGCTCTGGTTTCCGATCGGCATTCACATCGGCTGGAACCTTCTCTCCGGACCGATCCTCGGATACAACGTCAGCGGCTACGAATCGAGCGAAAGCGTTCTGCGCACCGTCGGCCGCGGCTCTCCCTGGCTGACCGGCGGCTACTTCGGCATCGAAGGAAGCGTCTGGATCGTGATCGTGGAACTTGCGGGGATCGGTGTGCTGTTACGACGGCAGCGGACACCTATAATCGCGCCGCCAGTCCTGAAATGCAATCAACTGGAGGATTTTTCATGAATCTCCGCAGCTTCGCGGCCGTCATGACCGCGCTCCTCATCACCATCGCCGCCGTTGGCGCGCCGATCGAGTATCCGAAGACGAAGAAGGTGGAGCAGGTCGACGACTACCACGGAACAAAGGTCGCCGATCCGTATCGCTGGCTCGAGACCGATGTCCGCACTTCGAAGGACGTGGCCGACTGGGTCGCGGCCGAGAACAAGATCACGTTCGACTACCTTGCCGGGATTCCCGAGCGCGAACCGATCCGCAAGCAGCTCACCACGCTCTGGAACTACGAGAAGTACACAACGCCGTACAAGCGCGGCGGCCGCTACTTCTTCTCGAAAAACAACGGCCTGCAGAACCAGTACGTCGTTTATACGGTCGACAAATGGGGCGACACACCGCGCGTGTTGCTCGATCCGAACACGTGGTCGAAAGACGGCACCGTGGCGCTGGGCGGCGTCGCCGTCAGCGACGACGCGAAATACGCCGCGTACTCCGTCGCCGAGGCGGGATCCGACTGGCACGTCATCCGGGTCGTCGACGTCGCCTCCGGCAAGCAGCTCGACGATGAATTGAAGTGGGTCAAGTTCTCGGGCATGTCCTGGACCACGGACGACAAAGGCTTCTTCTACTCGCGATTTCCGGCCGTCGAATCGGGCAAGGCCTACCAGAGCCTGAATCGCGATCAGAAGGTTTACTACCACCGGCTCGGCACGCCGCAGTCGGATGATCCCGTCGTCTGGTACGACCCGGCGCATCCGGAGTGGAACCATGGCGCCGAGGTCAGTGAGGACGGCCGGTATTTGTTCATTGGGACGACGCAGGGGACCGCGGCGAGGAACCAGGTTCACGTCAAGGATCTGCAGGATCCCTACGCGATGCCTGTGACGATCGTCGACAAGATCGAGAACGACTACGGATTCGTCGGAAACGACGGTCCGGTCCTCTACTTCCGGACCGATCTGAATGCGGCGAAAGGGCGCCTGATCGGCATCGACGTGCGAAACCCCGCTCGCGAGAACTGGAAAGAGATCATCCCCGAGAGCGACGCCACGCTGCAGTCCGTCAACTACATCGGACATCATTTCGTCGCCGACTATCTTCGCGACGCGCACAGCGAGATCCGGCTCTTCGACAACAGCGGCAACCCTGTTCGCACGTTGGAATTGGACGGCATCGGCACCGCGAATGGCTTCGACGGCCGCAATGCAGACACCGAAACGTTTTACAGCTTCGCCAGCTACGCGACGCCGCCCAGCATCTACAGCTACGACGTCGCGACAGGAGAAAAAAAGCTCGTCTTCCGCGCCAACGTGACGATGAATCCCGCGGACTATGTCGTCAAACAGGTCTTCTACACGTCGAAGGACGGCACGAAGGTGCCGATGTTCATCTCGTACAAGAAGGGGCTGAAACTCGACGGCAACAATCCGACGCTCCTTTACGCGTACGGCGGATTCGACATCTCCCTGACGCCTTCGTTTTCGATTTCGCGCCTCACCTGGATGAACATGGGCGGCGTCTACGCGGTGGCGAACCTCCGCGGCGGCGGCGAGTACGGCGAAGCGTGGCATGACGCGGGCACGAAGCTGCACAAGCAGAACGTTTTCGACGATTTCATCGCCGCGGCCGAGTACCTGATCAAAAACAACTACACGAAACCGGCGAAGCTCGCCGTGCAAGGCGCCAGCAACGGAGGGTTGCTCATCGGCGCGGTCGAGACGCAGCGCCCCGATCTCTTCGGCGCCACGCTGCCCGCCGTCGGCGTCATGGACATGCTCCGCTTCAATCAATTCACCGCCGGCCGCTATTGGGTCGACGACTACGGCTCCTCCGCCAACGCCGACGAGTTCAAAGCGCTCTACGCCTATTCGCCGTACCACAACATCAAGCCGGGAACGAAGTATCCGGCCACGCTCGTCACGACGGCCGACACCGACGACCGCGTCGTGCCGGGACACAGTTTCAAATTCGCCGCCGCGATGCAGGAAGCGCAGGCCGGCCCCGCGCCGGTCCTGATCCGTATCGAGACCCGCGCCGGACACGGCGGTGGCAAACCGACCGCGAAAGTAATCGAGGAGACCACCGACGAGATGGCCTTCCTCGTGAAGAACCTCGGCATGAAGGTGCCGAAGACGTTTTGATTTTTCACCACGGAGCCACAGAGGACGCCGAGAAAGAACACTGTGCTCTCTGTGTCTCTGTGGTTGACACAAATTTCAAAGGAAACCAACCATGAAAGACATCGTCATCCTCGACGGCGCGCGCACGCCGATGGCCGAATACAACGGCTCGTTCAGCGACATCACCGCCATCGACCTCGGAGTCTTCGCCGCGAAGGAAGCGCTCTCGCGCAGCGGCGTCGCGCCTGAAGAAATCAACCACGTCATCGTCGGCAACGCGTTGCAGACCTCCGGCGACGCCATCTACGGTGCGCGCCATGTCGGTTTGAAAGCGGGCGTTCCGAAGGAAGTTCCCGCGCTCACGCTCAATCGTCTCTGCGGCTCCGGTATCCAGTCGATCATCAGCGCGGCCGAGCAGATCCACCTCGACGAAGCGACAACCGTCCTCGCCGGCGGCATGGAGAACATGTCGCAGGCGCCGCACGTCGTCCGCGGCGCGCGCAAGGGACTGAAGCTCGGCCAGGGCGCGCTGGAAGACTCGCTCATGGTGGCGCTGCTCGACAGCTACAGCGGTCTGTACATGGCCCAGACGTCGGACAACCTCGCCCGCAAGTACGACATCTCCCGCGAGGAGCAGGACAAGTTCGCGATGCGCAGCCAGAAGTGCGCGGCTGAGGCGATCGCCGCGGGGAGATTGAACGAAGAAATCGTGGCCGTTCCGGTCGGGCGAAAAGGGGAGAGCATCACCGCCGACGATCATCCGCGTCCCGAATCAACGATGGAAGGTCTGGCCAAACTGAAACCCGCGTTCGCGAAGGATGGCTTCGTCACCGCCGGCAACGCCAGCGGCATCGTCGACGGCGCGGCCATGGTGGTCGTCACGGACGCGGACAACGCGAAAAACAAGAAGCCGCTCGGCCGCATCGTCTCGTGGGGCATCGCCGGATGCGATCCCGACATCATGGGCATCGGACCCGTTCCGTCGACGAAGATCGCTCTGAAGAAAGCCGGCATGTCGCTCAACGACATCGACCTGATCGAAATCAATGAAGCCTTCGCCGGCCAGATCCTGGCCGTGGCGAAGGAGCTCGGCATCGACATGGAAAAACTCAACGTCAACGGCGGCGCGATCGCCCTCGGCCATCCGCTCGCGGCCTCCGGAACGCGTCTCGTGCTGACGCTGCTCTACGAATTGCGGCGGCGTCAGAAGAAATACGGCCTCGCCTCCGCGTGCATCGGCGGCGGACAAGGCATCGCCATGATCGTCGAGAGCCTCGCGTGAAACGTTGCCGGCTAACAGTTACGGCGGTGCTGTTCGCCGCCGCATTTACTGCTCTCGCCGTCGAAACCGTCCGCATCAATCCCGCCATCAATCCTCCGGCCGGAACGACGATCCACGGCTCGGCCGAACTGGAAGTGACCGGCACGAGCGTCGTCCGCGCTGTCGACGGGAAGGAGCTGTCGACGAAGCGCATCTCGCAGATGGATCGCGAGGAGTACGTCGACACGACGCTGTCGAAAGATGCTTCGGCGACGAAATCGAAGCGAGTCTACGGCCGCGTGCTCCACGGCGACGAAAACGGCAGCGAGTTCACGGCCATGAACGGCCGCACGCTGCTTTTCAACATCAAAGGCAAGAGCATCGACGTCACCTCGGGCGACGGCAAGCCGCTTCTCGATGATGAGAGGGTCGGTTTGACCGAGCTGGTGCAACGCTCGTTGCGCGTCGAGTCCAACAACCTCTGCATCGCCAGTTTTCCACTCACCATCGGCGCATCGTGGAACGTTCCCGCATCACAGCTCGCCGACTGCTACGACTCGCTGGGCCACTCCGTGAAAACGATCCCGGGCCGCGCCACGTTGCGCGCGCTCGAACCGCGCAACGGCCACCGTGTCGCCGTCATCGAACTGTCGTTCGTCCGCAGCGTCGACCGCATCGGCGCGCTCGTCTTCGACGCTCCCGCCGATGCCGCGGTGACGTCAACCATCGAGGTCACCGTCGACATCCCCGCCCGCTGGTCGCGCATCACGACCACGACGCTCTCCGGCGTCACGCATCCGAAAGGCCCCGACGCGCCGTCGCTCACCACCGCGTTGCGCGCCACGGAGACGCTGACGTCCGCGCCGTAAGGTTGTGCTCCGTCGATCAGGAGTCGGCGTGCTTCTGGTCGATATACGTGTACTCAATGATCCCGTAGCCGAGCGAGATGTTTTCGACCGGCACGTCGCCGGGACCGCCGGAGACGCTGTAGTTCGAAATGATCACGTGCTGCATGGCCACTGTGAGGTAGAGGACGGGCTTGCCGGCCTCTCCATCTGCGCGGAAGCA
>DATART010000377.1:0-9764 GCA_036264035.1 Thermoanaerobaculia bacterium
GGCGAAGCAGCGGTGGTGATGATGAAGGAAGTGTGATCAGCGCACGAGTTTCGTGATCCACCGCACCCGATACCGCGGCGCGGGGCGCAGCTTCTGCACGATGGCGTCGCTGACCTCGATCGTGCCGACGACGGCGCTCGTGTGCCGGGGCATCGCGGCGATCAGCGCCGCTTCGCTGGCCGGATCGCTGCCGGCCTCGGGCCGCGTGGCGAAGGCGAGGGGATCGGGAGTGACCCATCGCCCTTCCAGCGACGCGATCGCTTCGAGGAGTGACGGCGGCTCGGCGATCAATTCGTGATCCTTGCCGACGGCGAATCCTTCCACGAGGAGCGGCTCGGCGGGAACGCGGACGACGATCCGCGCCGGCAGAGGGTTGTAGACAGCGTCAGCTTCTGCTTCCAGTTGCTCGGTGTCGTCATCTTCGGTCAGCGCATTCAGCGCCTTGCGCAGATTGAGGACGAGGTCGTGCTCGTCGGCGCTGATCAGCGACGGCTGCCCATCGTCTTCATCGCGGAACAGCGCCGCGAATATCTCTTTCGCGCGCGGCGGATTCTCATTCATGTAGTCATACATCGTCCTGACGGCGGCAAAGTAGCGGACCGCGCGCTCCGAATACGCGCGCAGCTTTTTCTCCGCGTCGTCGCGCTGTGGCCGCGTGGCGCGCGTCGACGTGCCGGGATAAATCGCCAGCTCCGCCCAGCCGTCGCCGCGCGTCACGACGGCGGAGACGGAGACGTCGAAGAAAATCTTCTGCAGATCGGCGGCGTCGATTCTCGCGCTCCGCTCCGCACGAATCAGCTCGCCTTTCGCACGGTCGAGGATCACGCGGTACGACTCCGGATTCGCGTTCGCAAAGCGCAGGCTCCATTCGTCGCGGCCGGCCAGGATGTCTTCGCGTAGGCGATCGTCGCGCGCGCGGTCTTTTGAATCCTTCGTCGTCGGGATCGAAGTAGCGGCGGAAAGCGTCACGCGCTCGCCCGCATCGTCGAACGTGAGCGTCAGATCGTGATGGACCATCGTTCCGCACGACGCGGCGAACGCGAAAACAGTCGCGGCAAAGTAAATCCGTTTCATGCTTCCTCTCTGATTGCAGCGATCGGATCGAGCTGCGAGGCCATGCGCGCCGGGTACCAGGTCGCGATCACGGAAAGAATAATCGCCACGATGTTCACGCCGAGGACGTCGGTCGGATCGATCGTCAGCGGCAGGTACGCGAGCGGGTAGATGCCCGCGGGCAGCGGCACGAGATGGAAGTGGTTCACGGCCCACGAGATGCTGAGTCCGAAGACGTTCCCTAGGATCGTGCCCGAGAGGCCGATGAGGAGACCGACTTCGAGGAAGACGATCAGGATCGTGCGCTCGGTTGCGCCGAGTGTGCGGAGGACGCCGACCGAGGGACGCTTTTCGAGGATGAGCATGGAGAGTGAGGAGATCAGATTCAGTGCGGCCACGAAAATGATCAGCGAGATCGTCACGAACATCACGATTTTTTCGAGACGGAGCGCGAGGAAGAGCGGCCGGTTGATCTCTTTCCACGTCTTGACCTGCACGTCCGGAAACTCGCTCGCAAGCTGCGTCTGAATCTCCTCTGCGCGATCTTCCTCGCCCCACATCTGGATCGATGTTGGTTTGCCGCCGGTTCCGAAAAGGCTTTCCGTTTCGCGCAAGTTGAGGTACGCGTCGACCGGCTGCTCGTCGCTGGTGGCGGGCGACAAGCTGGCGATCCGGTATTTGCGCCACACCGGCATCGGACCGAACGGCGTGAGGCGCGTTCGCGGCGCAACGACGGTGACGGTGTCGCCTTTGTCGAGCGAGAGCGCCGCGGCGAAGTCGCGCGTAACTTCAATGTCGGAATCGGATTCAAACATCGGCCCGGCCGCGGAGTGCAACCGCATCGGACGTCCGCGCCTCAGCCGGTCGTTGGCGCCCCATCCGATGCCGCTGACGAGCGGAACCACGCTCATGCCGAGCCGCCGCCCGGCCGTGGCGATCGCGTCGGCGTCGACGATCGTCGGCGAGCCTGCTGGTTCAATCAACAGTTGCGGACTCGATGCGATCAACCGCCGCTTGATCTGCCCCTGGAGTCCAGCCATGAGCGCGAGCGAGATCAGAAGCGTGGCCACACCGACGGCCAGACCGAGCATGGAGATCGACGAGAGAAACGCGGTGTGCCGCCGCTTGCGGGCGGACCAGAGATAACGGCGGGCGATGCGCGTTTCGATCATGGAAGAGGGAGTAGGGAGTCGGATGTCGGGTGCCGGAGATGAATTGCGTTCTCCGACTCCCCACACCCGACTCCCTACTCCCGAATTGGACGCATCAGCGGAAACAAAATCACATCGCGGATCGACGGCGAGTCGGTGAGGATCATGGTCAGGCGATCGATGCCGATGCCTTCGCCGGCCGTCGGCGGCATGCCGTATTCGAGGGCGCGGACGTAGTCCTCATCCATCTGCATCGCTTCGTCGTCCCCGCGTTCGCGCTCGCCGAGTTGCTGGCGGAAACGGCGGTCCTGTTCGTCGGCGTCGTTGAGCTCGGAGAAGGCGTTGGCCACTTCCATCCCGCCTACGTATAGCTCGAAGCGCTCGACGTAATCAGGATCGTCGCGGCGCTGCTTCGACAGTGGCGAAACCTCGGTGGGGAAATCGGTGATGAAGGTCGGATTGATCAGCGCATGCTCGGCGACGGCTTCGAACAACTCCGCGATCAACTTGCCTGTATTCATTGACGCGATCTTTTGATGGGGCGTGTCGGACGGACCGTGAGTGCCGTCCGCCTTCGGGTGAAATGTCTTCGACCGTGCGATGACCAGGCTCTCGATCTTGCCGCGGTCATCGAGCTCGCGGATGTCGATCCCGCCGAACTCCGCGATGGCCTGCTTCATCGTGAAGCGTTTGAACGGTCTGGTGAAGCTGATCTCGTTGCCGCGGAACTGCACCTTGTCCGTTCCGAGCACCTCGTTCGCGAGTCCGCTGAACAGCTCCTCCGTGCGCTCGATGAGATCGTTGTAGTCGGCGTACGCCTCGTAAAACTCGAGCATCGTGAACTCGGGATTGTGCTGCGTGGAGATGCCCTCGTTGCGGAAGTTGCGGTTGATCTCGTACACGCGCGACAGCCCGCCGACGATGAGCCGCTTGAGGTAAAGCTCCGGCGCGATGCGCATGAACAGATCGATATCGAGCGCGTTGTGATGCGTCCGAAACGGCCGCGCCGCCGCGCCGCTCGCGATCGGCTGCATCATCGGCGTCTCAACTTCGATGAAGCCGTGGCCGTCGAAGTAGTTGCGGATGTAGCGGACGATCTTCGCCCGCGTCGCGAACGTCGCCTTCACGCTGTCGTTGACGATGAGGTCGACGTAGCGCTGCCGATAGCGTTGCTCGACGTCGGTCAGCCCATGCCACTTGCTCGGCAGCGGCCGCAACGCCTTGACCAGAAACCCGAGGTGCGAAGCCTTGACGGAAAGCTCGTTGGTCTTGGTGCGGAAGATCGTGCCCGTCACCTCCACCCAGTCGCCGGCATCGAGATTTTGATAAAGCGCCCACTCGCGTTCCGGCAGCGAGTCCATCCGGCAGTACACCTGAATCCGCGCGGTTTTTTCGGAGAGGACGAGGAACGCCGCCTTCCCGAAGGCGCGGATCCCCATGATCCGCCCGGCGATTTTCACGGTCGCCTTCGCCGCGTCGAGCTCGTCGCCCGATTTGCCCTCGTATGCCGCGACGACGTCGGCGATCGTCGTATCGACATCCGCCTTCGTCGGAAACGCATCGAACCCAAGCGCCGCGATGCGATCGAGCTTCTCGCGCCGCACGCGGATCAATTCAGACTCGGAAACCTCAGGCTGCTGCGACTCTTCGGACATGCGGGGGACATGATATTCACATCTGCCCTTTCGCCTAGGACGCTCTCGGATGAGTCAGAGTCCAGTCCGCGGAACTGAGCGTCAGTCCCGCGGGCGGACAGCCCGACGACCGTCTCGCATTGCGACACCCACCGTGTCCCACTGAGGCGCAACCGCGTCCCATTGGGGCATCGCCGCGTCCCACTGGGGCGCGACCGCGTCCCACTGGGGCATCGCCGCGTCCCACTGAGGCGCGACCGCGTCCCAGGGGGGCATCGACCGCGTCCCAATGGGGCGCGGCTGCGCCTCACGGGGGCATCGACCATGTCCCGGCGGGACACGAACTGGGCGTCAGTCGCGCGGAACTGAGCGTCAGTCGCGAGGAACTGGGCGTCAGTGGTGCGGAACTGAGCGTCAGTCGCGCGGAACTGGACGTCAGTGGCGAGGAACTGAGCGTCAGTCGCGAGGAACTGAGCGTCAGTCGCAGGGAACTGAGCGCCAGTCGCGGGAACTGAGCGTCAGTCGCACGGGACTGAACATCACGCCGCGGAACTGGAACGTCACGTCCGGGGACTTGAACGTCACGTCCTCGGACCTGCCCGTCACGTGGGCCGACCTGAAACGGCACGATACGCGTCACTTCGATCATGAGTGACTCTATCGCGGCATGTGGATTTTTGTGGACAAGAGTGGCTGCTAGTGGTAAAAACAGCCTTCGAATCACGAAAGTTCTGCGGAAATGGTCGAACCAGTCCTCATGGGGCATGCCCCGGCCAAGGTCGACGACAAGGGTCGCCTGAAGATCCCGGCCAACTTCCGCAAGGTCATTGAAGAGAAGTTCGGGGCCGATTGCTTCATCACGTCGACCGATGGCGAGCGCGCCCTGGTCTACCCGATGCCTGTCTGGCTGGACTTTCAGGGACGCCTTTCGAAGGTCCCCTCGACGTCGATGGCCAAGGCGAAGCTGCAGGAGAAGGTCAACTACTTCGGACAGATCGGGACAATCGACACCCAGGGGCGGGTGCTCATCCCGGCCATCCTGCGCGACGTCGTCGGGATCGCCGAGGATGTGGTGGTCATCGGGAACACGGACCACTTGATCGTTTGGAATGGCGAAAAAATCCAGCAGCGGATGGCGGAGACGCCTTTGACCAACGATGACTGGAAAGAGTTGGAGTTGCATGGTGTGTGAGCTGTCATGCACCAGTCGGTTCTTTTAAGCGAAATCGTCGAATTCCTCCGTCCCGCGCTCGATGACGGAACGCTCGTCGATGCCACGATCGGATTGGGTGGACATGCGGAGGCACTACTCGACCGCTATCCCTCGGTACGGCTTCTCGGCATCGATCGCGATCCGCGGGCGCTGGCCGCATCGGCAGCGAGGCTGGAGAGATTCGGAAATCGCGTGACGCTCGCACAAGGGCGGCACGAGACGCTCATTGACATCCTGAAGAAGCAGAACATCGAATCGGTAAGCGGACTGCTCGCCGACCTCGGCGTCTCGTCCATGCAACTGGATGACGCATCGCGCGGATTTTCGTTCCGCTACGACGCGCCGCTCGATATGCGCATGGGGCCGGAGTCGAAGACGGCCGCGGACCTCGTCAACACGCTCAGCGAACACGAGCTCGCAACGATCCTGCGCGACTACGGTGAAGAACCGATGGCGCGACGGATCGCCAAGGCGATCGTCGTCGCGCGTGCCGAGGGGGCGATCGAGACGACGGCGAAACTGGCGGAGATCGTGAGGAGTGTGAAGTGGTCGAAGCCGGGACAGATCGATCCGGCCACGCTCACGTTTCAAGCACTTCGCATCGCTGCGAACGAGGAGCTGGTCGGACTTGACAAGTTCATCGACGACGCGGTCGAACTCCTCGAACTAAAGGCGCGCATCGCAATCATCTCGTTCCATTCGCTCGAAGACCGCATCGTCAAACGCGCGCTACGACGGCTGGAAGGGGAGTGCACGTGTCCGCCGAATTTGCCGGTGTGCGGCTGTGGCGCGAAGGAAGTCGTGGAGATTCTGACCAGACATCCGGTCACTGCTTCGGAGGAAGAAGTTCAACGGAATCCGCGATCGCGAAGTGCGAAGTTGCGAGTGGCGGAGAAGAAGTAACGCAGTAGGCGCGCAGGTCTCAGAAGCCTGCGGGTTCGCAGTAATCCGGAGCCCGGAAACAAGGGTGAAGGTTGGGGAAGGGTGGGCGTGTGTACGCCGCGGGAGCTCGGGAGGGGTGGCTGGGGGAGCGTGGGTGGGTGTGGATGGTTCTCGGGACGTACTTGTAGGCAGATCTTCACCCTTGTTCCCAGGCTCCGTGCAGTCCCACGAGTGGTCCCCGCATGTACGCGCAGAAGAAGCCCATCGAGAACACCCACATCGTTCGCGAACGCGACCGCCGGCGCTCCCGTGAGCTGTGGGCCGTCCTCGCGCTCGGCGTCCCGATCGGCGCGTTCCTGCTCCTCTTCACCTGGCAAAACCTCGAAGTCATCCGCCTCGGACACGAAGCGACGCGGCTCCAGAAACAGAAGCAGGAGATCGAGAACGGGAACAAGGCGCTGCAGCTCGAGCTCGATCGCCGCACCTCGTTAGCCGCCGTCGAGCAGCGCGCCGTCACCCTCGGATTTCAACGCACCGATCCGCGAGCGGTGGTGATGGTTCAGCGTCCAGTCGTTGACTCTGCTCCCACACCCCACACCCAACTCGCCACACCCGGAGCGCGCTGATGCCGATCTCGCAAAAGCGCCTCCTCTACCTTTTCGCGTTCCTTGCCGCGTGGGGAATCGTCGTCATCGCGCGCCTCGCGCAGATCCAGCTCGTGCGCCACGGCGAGTACGTCGTCAAAGCAGCGCGCCAACAGGAAAGGACGCTCGCGCTGCAACCGGTGCGCGGCTCCATCATCGATCGCCGCGGACGCATTCTGGCGGAGAGTGTGGCCGCAGAATCGATCTACGCCGATCCTCAGGCCATCGGCGATCGCATGCAGACCGCGAAGGCGCTGGCGAGCGTCGCGGCATTGCAGATGGACGCGCGCGACCTCGCCGCGAAACTCGCCACGAACGCCGGCTTCGTCTGGATCGCGCGTCAGCTTCCGCTCGAAACGAGTGCCGCTGTCAAGGCGCTGAAGCTGCCCGGGATCTACTTTCTCGAAGAACATCGCCGTTCGTATCCGCGCGCCAGTCTGGCCGCGAATGTCGTCGGCTACGTCGGTCTCGACGGCGAAGGCCTGGGCGGAATCGAGCATTCATTCGACGCGCAGGTCCGCGGCCGCGCCGGACGTGTGACGCTGCTGCGTGATGCACGGCGCGGCATGTACCTCGTAGGCGGCGAAGGACCGAACCGCCCCTCCGACGGGAACGACGTCGTGTTGACGATCGACTCCGTCGTGCAGTTCATCGCCGAACGTGCGTTGAGTAGGACTGTGGCTCAGTACAACGCCGCCGACGGCGTGGCCATCGTCATGGATCCGCGCGACGGACGGATTCTGGCAATGGCCTCGAATCCCTCGTTCGATCCCAACCGCATCCGTGACTTCACGCCGGACGATCGCCGCAATCGCGCGGTGCAGGATCAGTACGAGCCCGGATCGACTTTCAAGATCGTCACCGCCTCGGCCGGACTCGAAGAGGGCGTGGTCACGCCGTCGCAGGTCCTCGACTGCGGAGACGGCTTCATCCAGATCGGCAACACGCAGATTCACGAGCACGGCCACAACCGCTACGGCCTCATCACCTTCGAGGACGTAATGGTGCATTCGTCGAACGTCGGCGCGATCCGCGTCGGCCTCGCGCTCGGGCCGGACCGCTTTTACAACTACATCCGCCGCTTCGGTTTCGGTGAGCGCACCGGCATCGCGTTGCCGGGAGAATCGCCGGGGCGCGTGCGGCGGACAGCGCAGTGGTCGCAGCTTTCGAATGCGTCGTTGTCGATCGGGCAGGAGATCGGTGCGACGCCGCTCCAGGTCCTCACCGCAATCGCGGCAGTCGCGAACGGCGGCGTCCGCGTGCAGCCGCGCATCGTGGAGAAAGTCGTCGACACGAAGGGCAACACGATCTCCGCTCCGCCGCAGGCCGCGCCGGTGCGGGTCATCTCCGAGAAGACCGCCGCGGTGCTGAACGAAATCCTCAAAGCGGTCGTCGCGCGTGGAACCGGCGCGAACGCCGCGCTCGCCGAGCACATCGTCGCGGGGAAAACCGGCACTGCGCAGAAAGCAGCGCGCGGCGTCTATGGCGACGGCGTGTTCGCCTCTTTCGGCGGCTACGTTCCCGCCGATCGTCCGCAGCTGGCGATCCTCGTCGTCATCGATGAGCCGAAAGGCGCCGAGTACGGCGGCACCGTGGCCGCGCCCGCTTTCAAAGAGATCGCCGAGTCGACGCTGCGTTATCTCAACGTTGCGCCGTCCGTCCCGGCACGGACGATCGACCTCGGCGCGCCGATGCTGGCGACGTTTTCGCAGAAGCCTGCGCCGACCGCGGGATCGGAAGTCCCTGACCTGCGAGGCCTCGACGCACGCGCGGCGGTGGCGCTCGCCACCAGGTCCGGCTTCCGCGTCCGCGCCTCGGGGAGTGGCGTGGTCCAAACACAGCAGCCGTTACCGGGCGAAGCCTTGCCGAGCGATCACCAGGTCGTGCTCACCCTCGCCGAGGGGGCGCGATGAAGCTGCGCGAATTGCTCAAGGATGTGCCGGTGACGCAGAGCCGCGCCGATCTTGACGCCGGGATCGCGAGCGTCACCGCGGATTCGCGGATGGCTACTCCGGGCTCGCTCTTCGTCGCCATTCCGGGATTCAAAACGGACGGTGCGAAGTTCATCGAGTCCGCTACCCGCAAAGGCGCCGCCGCGATCGTCGGAGAATCGAGCGAGGCAACCGTTCAGGTCGACGACGCCCGCGCCGCGCTTTCGATCATTGCCGCGAATTATTACGGCCGTCCCGCAGACAAGCTCTCGCTCGTCGGCGTCACCGGCACGTCAGGAAAGACCACGACTACGAAGATGATCGAGTCGATTTTCGATGCTGCCGGCGGGCCGGTCGGACTGATCGGAACGATCGAGTACCGCGCCGGCGACGAGCACCTCATGGCCGACCGCACCACGCCCGACGCCGTCGTCTTGCAGCAATGGTTCGCGAAGATGGTTGATGCAGGCGTGCGACACGCGGTGATGGAAGTGTCGTCGCATGCGCTGGCGCTCAAACGGACTTACGGCATCCATTTCGCGGCGGCTGTCTTTACGAACCTCTCGCAGGACCACTTCGACTTCCACAAGGATTTCGAAGACTACTTCGCCGCCAAGCGGATTCTCTTCGATCAAATCGACCGTTCGCGAAAAACGGCCATCGTCAATATCGACGATGAGTACGGGCGCCGGCTCGCGAACGAGCTCGGCGACTCGGTCGTCACCTTTGGCCGTGGCGCGAGCGCGGACATCCATCCTCTCGAAGGCTTCGAAATCTCAGTCCGTGGACTGCAAGGGCGCGTGTCCACTCCCGGCGGCGAGGTTCGCGTCGAATCCCGCCTCCTTGGCGCGCCGAATCTCTACAACTGGCTCGGCGCGATCGGCGCCGCGCAGTCGGTCGGCATCGACATTCCGACGATCGAAGCGGGCATTCGCAACCTGGCCGCCGTCCGCGGAAGGTTCGAGTACGTCGCAGCCGAAGGCGGGCCAACCGTCATCGTCGACTATGCCCACAAGCCGGACGCGCTCGAGAAACTCCTCCAGGCCGTGCGAGATCTTGACGCCAGGCGGCGCGTGGTTCTCATCGTCGGCTGCGGCGGAGATCGCGACAAAGACAAGCGTCCGAAGATGGGCGCGATCGCGGCGCGGCTGGCCGATTACACAGTCCTCACCAGCGATAACCCGCGCGGGGAGAAGCCGGAAGCGATCCTCGACGACATCGAAGCCGGTATGCGCGGCGCGACGAACTACGCCCGG
>DATART010000396.1:0-6978 GCA_036264035.1 Thermoanaerobaculia bacterium
GATTTCATCGACGCCTACTTCGCGCGCTATCCGAAAATTCAGGAGTACCTCGACCGAACGCTGGAAGAAGCGCGCCGCAGCGGTAAGGTCACGACGCTGTTCGGACGGGTGCGCTATATCCCGGAGATCCACAACAAGTCCTTCACCGTGCGCGGCAACGCCGAGCGCATGGCCACGAACGCGCCGATCCAGGGAACTGCTGCCGACATCCTCAAGCTGGCCATGATCGCGCTCGACAAGCGGCTCCAGGACGCGATGATGCTGCTCACGGTGCACGACGAGATCGTGATCGAGGTGCCGGAGTCGCGCGCGTCCGAGGTGGCGGGAATCGTGAAAGAGACGATGGAGAACATTTTCCCGCTGGCCGTGCCGCTGCAGGTCGACGCGCACTACGGCCGGAGTTGGTACGACGCGAAGGAGTGAACGAGTGAAGCTGTCCCGGTTACTGCTCGCGCTCGCGATTCTCTGCTCCTGCAACAAACCTCCCGCGGCGCCGATCGCTGCCAAAAACAATGAGTCGGCGATCCGCGCGGTCGTCGTCACGATCCAAACGACGATCCAGCCGGCGAACAAGACCTACTCGCACGAGATCGTGATCGCCAACAACCGCGCCCGCAGCACCGACGAAGCCGACCGATGGCGTCTCTTCGACTTCGCGCAGAAGCAGGTGACGTACGTCGACGACATCGCGCACACGTTCCGCGTCCAATCCTTCGCTGATGCAATCGCCGCGCGCCGCGCCGCCCTCGCGCGTCCCGTCCCGGACGGCCTGCCGCACGCGCAGTTCGCCGTAACGAACGCACAGAAAACGCTCCAGGACGTCCCCGCGAAACAATCCGTCATCCGCCTCGGCGCCTACCAGCGCGAGCTCTGGATCGGATCACATCCCCTCATCCCGCGCGGCCTCTTCGCCATGCTCCAGGCAACCGAACCGCCCTCATCGCCGCTGGCCGGCGTCACCCGCGCCGCCGACGAAGCGCTTCTCGAAGTGCAAGGCTTCCCACTCGCCGACCACGCCGAGCTGCCATACGAAAATAAGAAGCTCGTCGTCGACAACACGGTGGTGAAGATCGAGCAGCGGAACGTGCCCGCGACGTTGCTGACGGTGAGCGGAAAATACACGAATGCGAAGCCTGCGCCTGTCCATTGACAGTGAAACAATCGCGGCCTAGACTGACTGGTCATGCCAAAAACATACTCCACGTACGAAGCAAAAGCCCACCTGAGCGAGTTGCTCGCACACGTACGGAAAGGAGATGTCGTGACGATCACACACCGAGGCGAGGCAGTGGCGGAGGTCACGCCGGTCAAACGGCCTGATACATCGATCGCCCAGCGTCTGGAAGAGCTGCGGCGAAGGGGAGTCCTTTCATTCCCCGCGACTAACGCTAAAAGCGAGTTCAAAGGCCTCGTTAAGAAACCCGGAGCGCTACGCCGTTTTCTTGATTCGCGCTAATGAGAGTCGCTTACGTGGACCCGTCCTTCCTGGTGGCAATCGCCTTCAAAGAGACAGGTTCTGCCGCTCTCGCGCAAACGCTCAAGGAGCAAGACGTTCTGGTGTCGTCGAATCTTCTCGAGGCCGAGCTTCGGGCGGCGCTGCGGCGAGATAACGTGACCGCCGAACCAACCGAGTTGCTTTCATCGATCGTGTGGGTACATCCGGACCGAGCGCTAACGGCCGAGATCACGACGGTTCTAGCTAGCGGCAGGTTACGTCCGCGGGGCGGATCTGTGGCACTTGGCCTCAGCGCTTTTCGTGGCTCCGAAGCGAGAGATCGCGTTCCTGACGCTCGATGTTCGACAAAGAGACATCAGCGAAGAGCTTGGTTTTGCCCCCGGCGGCATCGAAACCGAAGTTTGATTCGCCGCGCTTGCCGCTTCGTTCTTTTCTCCGCTCCTCCGCGTCTCCGCGTGAACCCGTTCCCTTTTGCTACAGCACCTTCCGCGAATCCCCCACACGTTTGGTCACGCCTTCGCGATCCATCCACTCCAGCAGCGGAATCGCGATCTTGCGCGAGAGGCCGAAGTACTCCTTGAAGTGGCCGACGTCGATCATTTCGCCGCGGCGAGTGGCGATACGTTCGCGGGCGGCGGCGAGGGCGTCGCGGTGGACATAGATGCCTTCGGCGAGGCGGACCAGCGTTCCCTGTTTCACCAGGAAGCCGATGACGCCTTCGATCACGCGCGCTTTCTGCGTCCGCTCGTTGATCAGTTCTGAGACCGGCGGCGGCGCGAGGCCGGCTTCGGCGAAGCGCGACTCGATCATGCGGGCCAGTTCGCCTTCCGCGCCGCCGAGAGTCTTCGAGCGGCCCGGGATGTCGAGCGCGTCGCCGGCGATGGCTACGATTTTTTCGCGCGCGAGGTCCTGCAACAGGAAGTTGATCATCGCGCCGTCGGCGTTGCGCGGCAGCAGCTTCTGCACGAACTCGCTCTTCGGGACGTTGAGCGCCATCCGGTTTTCTTCGAAGTACGCGCGCAGGAACTCCATCGACTTGCGGCGAAAATCGATGAGGATGTCGTGATGGATCCAGCGCCGCTCGCCGCTGTCGGCGAGATGCGGCACATTCTTCAGCTCCTTCGCCAGCGTCTCGACACGGATGCCGGTTCGCGCCTGGACTTCATGTATGTTCAGGCCGCGCAACCCTTCCAGCTTCGCCATCAGCTCAACGCGCTCCTGCAACGTCCCCTCGGCGAGCGTGGCGAGTAGTTCGCCGCGAGTATTGCGGCTCAGCTTCGGGAGATGCGCGTCGACGATCGCGCCGCCGCCGACGGTGAGCGCGGGCGAATAGCGTCGGATCACGAAACGATCGCCCGCGACCGCGACGACCGGCGATTCGAGGCGGATCTGAATATACGCGGAAGCCCCCGGCTTCAGTTCCCCCGTCTGATCGACGAACCGGATGCTGCCCAGAAGCTCGGCGGAGAGGTGGTGGAAACGAATGCGCGTCTGTTCCTTGAGCGGCTTCGCGTCGGGCAGCAGATCGAGGCGAGCCGTGATCACTTGCGAGGTCCACAGCGTGTTCGGGGTAACGAGTTGCTGGCCGCGGTGAAGCTGATCGAGATCGATATCGGGCAGATTCACCGAAGTCCGCTCGCCGGCCGAGGCGTAATCGCGCGCTTCGCCGTGCACCTGAATGTTGCGCGCGCGGCTTCGCTTGCCGCCGGGCAGTACTTCGACGTCGGTGTCGATGTTCAGGCGTCCCGCGTACGTCGTGCCGGTGATGACCGAGCCGAAGCCTTTCATCGTGAAGACGCGGTCGATCGGAAGCCGGAAGACGCGCGTGGTGGCGTCGCGGTCTTCGGCTTCGGCGACCGAGGCAAGAAGCGCGCGGCGGAGATCATCGAGTCCGGCGCCCGTGACGCTGCTGACAGGAACGATCGGTTTGCCGGCGAGGAAACTGCCGGACACCAGCTCTTCAATTTCGAGGCGGACGAGGCCGATGATGTCATCATCGACCAGGTCGCGCTTCGTGATCGCCACGACGCCGGTCTTGATGTCGAGCAGGCGGCAGATGGCGAAGTGCTCGCGCGTCTGCGGCTTGATTGACTCGTCAGCAGCCACGACCAGCAGCGCGCTGTCGATGCCGCCGACGCCGGCCAGCATATTCTTGACGAAGCGCTCGTGGCCGGGGACGTCGATGAAACCGATCTGGTAGTGGTCGGTGAACCAGCTCGCAAACCCCAGATCGATCGTAATCCCCCGCTTCTTCTCCTCGGGGAGCCGATCGGTGTCGACTCCGGTCAGGGCGCGGACGAGCGCAGTCTTGCCGTGATCGATGTGGCCGGCCGTGCCGACGACCCGTTTTTTGCGAGGCATGGGGGCGCGAGTGTACCCGAGCCGGGAGTGGGCATCGGATCGGCATATGCGATCCGGCAATACCGAAACCTGATGTGCCGTTCGTTCGTATGATTGACCGAACAGTCGTTCTGTAGTAGTCTCGCAGTCGTTCCGAAAATGTTGGTTATCTCTCAGCAGTTCAGCAAGTTGTCACGATGCTGTTACGTGGTGAAAAGTTTCACAAGGTCGTGAGATAATCCAACGCGTCGTTGAAAAGTTAAAGGTTTACTGGATGACGTGGGGGCGGATTAGCTTTCTGAAGTAACAGCCCGCCTCCAGTTTCACCGCTTGAATTCTTCTTTGAATCTTACCGATCCAGCAACTCTCGCCTCTCGAGCGTTCGCACCCCACCCAATCCAGTAGATTTCGCCGGCCCCGTGAAAACGGGGCCGGCTTTTTTTGTAACCGGTTACGTAACGAGTTCGGCGAGCGCCTGTTCGACCATCATTCGGGCATCGGCGTTGACGGTCAGCCAGCGGATCGCGTTTGTCGTCGCGTCGGCGGCAGCGAGCAATCGGTCGCGATCGATCGACAGCGGAAAGCGACCCGCCACGGCGTCGCAAAGGACCTGGCCGAGGAGCGCGAAGGCGTCGCTGACGTCGTCCTGCGAGGCCACGACTGCGGCGATGCCGAGGAGCGCAGCGGTGTCGCGGTCGTCGGAGAAGCGCGTCAGGCCCGCCACGATCGACGCGGCCAGCGCGTCGTTCGTTTCGATCTCGCCGCCGATGAAGACCGGCTGACAACGCGAACGGATCGTCGGAAGCAGAAGATCGGGAGATCGCGTGAGGAGGATGAACGTCGTGTCGCCGGCCGGCTCCTCGAGCGTTTTGAGCAGCGAGTTCGAGCCGCCGACGCTGAGCGCGTGCGCGGGATCGATGATGAAGACCTTGTTGCGCCCTTCGTACGGTCTCAGCGTGGCCGCGGCCACCATCTCGCGAATCTGCTCGACGCTGATCATCTTCCGCTCGCCGGAGACTTCGATGAAGTGAACGTCGGGATGGATGCGCTGCTCGATGCGCCGGCAGGCGGTGCAGTCGTCTCCTTCGGTTCCGTTGAGGCAGTTGAGCGTTTTAGCGATGCGAAGCGCGACCTCGCGCAACGTCGCAGCATTCGGTCCGTAGCAAAGGATGGCGTGATGCAACTCGCCGCGCTGCGCGGTCTGCAGCAGCAGTTCCGCGGTCGCGCTCATCGCAGCAACTCCGTTCGTTTCGTCACCTCGGCCACGACACGCGAAAAGACTTCATCGACCGCCCCCTCGCCATCGATGACGGCAAAACGATTCGGTTCGGAGAGGGCAAGCGTTCGATACCCCTCGCGCACGCGGCGATGAAACCGCAGATCCTCCGCCTCGAACCGCCCCTCATCCTGCTCCGCTCCTTCGTTGCGCGAGCGCGCACGATTCAATCCGACTTCCTCGGGCAGGTCGAAAAGCAGCGTGAGGTCCGGCGTGAGCGAGTCGGTCGCCCATGCGTTGAGCGTCCGCAACTGATCGAGGTTGATGAGCCGTCCGAAACCTTGATACGCGAGCGTCGAATCGGTGAAACGATCGCAGAGCACAACCGCTCCACGCGCGAGTGCCGGCTTGATGACCTCGATTACGTTCTGCCGCCGCGACGCCGCGAACAGAAACAGTTCAGCGACCGGATCGAGTTGCGAACTGCTGTCGAGCAGGATGGCGCGGATGCGATCCGCCAGCCGCGTCCCGCCCGGTTCCTTCGTGATGACAGCGCCCGGAATGTGCTCCGCCAAACGACGCAGTTGCGTCGATTTGCCGCAGCCTTCGATTCCTTCGAACGTGATGAACATGGTTTCGTTAACTCTATCCTGACGATTCGCTACGCGAGTCGTATGGTTGCGCGCGGAGGCGCGCTCGCCAATCCAGCCCCCCGCTCGGCGGGGGGTTCAGAACGCGCGAACCGATACGCGGCCGCGACTTTGTCACGCTCGTATCCCCGCGCAAAGCGCCGCGCAAAGCGCGGGGCTGAATCGTCGAAGCGCGCCTCCGCGCGCGCCCTCACGATTGCTCCATCAGCCCATCGCGCAACCCCCGTAAATAGTGCTCGCGCATCAATGTCTCGAACACACGGTTCGTGGCCAGCACGCGAAAACGTTCGCCGAGTCGGGCGCGGCGGCGAAGGTGGGCAAGGCGGCGTTCGTCGGCGAGCGTGCGCGTCTCCAACTCGTGGACGCCGAGGAAGCCGCCGAGCTCAGGATGCTTGCGATAGAAAATCGCGCCGGAACGGCCAACTGTGTATTGACGCCGCGCGAAGGAATCGACCGTCATCGGGTGATAGTGGCGCGTGACCGCCTGCGCGTTGTAGCGGATCTTCAGGCCGAACGAATCGAGGCGGAAGGCCAGCTCGATGTCCTCCCATGCCGCGGCCGGGAAGGTCGTGTCGAACGGAGCATCACCGAGTACGAGACGGTCGATGGAGAGGTTCGACGTGTAGAAAAAGTTGAAGGGGACGATCTCGCCGTCGCGGATCAGCTTGTAGCCGAACTGCAGGCCGTAGTCGTTGATGTAATCCATGAACGCCGTGACGCGCTCGCCGGGCGGCCAGCCGGTGTAGCCAAGACAGGCGGTGAGGCGGTCGTCGCTCGCCTCGCGGTGGACGCGCGCATGCTCGGCCAGAAATCGCGGCTCGGGCACGGTGTCATCGCCGATGAAGAGGACGTAGCGGCCGGTGGCGAGCGAAACGCCGTGATTGCGCGCGCGGCCGGGGCCGGAATTCGGCTGCGAGCGGAAGGTGAGCGCGTAATTTTTCGGGCGGCGTTCGCTGATGACCGATGACGTGTCGTCTCCCGAGCCGTCATCAATGACGATCACCTCGAAATCCGGCGCATCGACTTGCGCGTCGAGTGCGTCGAGCACGCGCAGCAGCATCGGCAGGCGTTTGTAGGTGGGGATGACGATGGAGAAATAGGGCTCGAACATCGGGCGGCGGATTGTAGCGTCAGCGGGTGATCTGAGGGTTTTGCACGGTGATCCGAGGGTTTTGCGCGGTGATCCGGCGGTTTTGCACGGTGATCCGAGGGTTTTGCACGGTGAGTCAGGTGGATCACACGGTGAGTCAGGTGGATCACACGGTGAGTCAGGTGGATCACACGGTGAGTCAGGTGGATCACACGGTGAGTCAGGT
>DATART010000065.1:0-15607 GCA_036264035.1 Thermoanaerobaculia bacterium
ATGCATGAAGACCCGCAGGTCTACAACTACGGCCGCCGCGGCCGCGGTCTGGAGCTGCGGGCGGGAATGGTCCTGGCGGTAGAGCCGATGCTTTGCGAGATCGGTCCGAAGCTCCGTTCGCGCATCGAACGGGCCGGCAGGGATGGAGTCATCGAAGATGTGCGCACCGACAACGATCGTTGGACGGCCCGCACGATCGACGGAACGCTGGCCGCGCATTTCGAGCACTCGATTGCGATCACGGCCGACGGGCCGTTGGTGTTAGGGAAGCCGCTGTAACTGGAGGAACATGTCGAAGGAAGAAGCGATTGAAGTGACCGGAACCGTCCTGGAGACATTGCCGAACGCAATGTTTCAGGTGGAGCTGGAGAACAAGCACAGAGTGCTCGCGCACATCTCCGGCAAAATGCGCAAACACTTCATCCGCATCCTTCCTGGAGACAAAGTCCTCGTGGAATTGTCGCCTTACGACCTCACCAGAGGCCGCATCACCTATCGGTATAAGTGAGCTGAATCATGAAAGTCCGTTCGTCAGTCAAGAAGATCTGTGTGAAGTGCAAAATCGTGCGCCGTCAGGGCGTCATTCGCATCATCTGCGAGAACCCGAAACACAAGCAGCGTCAGGGATAGAAATCGCTCTCGGCTGTCGGCCGTCGGCTCTCGGGTTTTCCCGACAGCCGACACCCGACGCCGACAGCCCAGGAGCTAAGAACAATGGCACGTATCGCAGGTGTGGACCTTCCACTGAACAAACGGGTCGAAGTCGGCCTGACGTATATCTACGGCATCGGCCGCTCGCGCTCGAAAGACATCCTGACGAAAGCGACGGTCAGCACGGACACGCGCGTCAAGGATCTTTCCGAGGACGACGTCCGCAAGATCCGGCAGGTGATCACGGATGAGGGCAAGGTCGAAGGCGATCTCCGCAAGGACATCGGCCTCGACATCAAGCGCCTCATGGAAATCAACTGCTATCGCGGCATGCGCCACCGCCGCGGTCTCCCGGTGCGCGGCCAGCGGACACATACGAACGCCCGCACCCGTAAAGGTCCCCGCAAGGGCGCCATCGCAGGCAAGAAGAAGGCGACGAAGAAATAGAAATTGGTTGTGGGGAGTAGGGAGTGGGGTGTGGGAGATTCGATCGGTCTCCCACTCCCCACTCCCTACTCCCCACGCCCTGAGGAAAAATAATGGCAACTGCACGAGCACCGAAAGCTGGAGCCCGCCGCGCGGGAACGAAGAAGAAAGAGCGGAAGAGCATTCCGCACGGCGTGGCTGCAATCAACGCGTCGTTCAACAACACGATCGTCGCCATCTCCGATCCGATGGTGAACACCCTGTCGTGGTCGAGCGCCGGCCGCATCGGCTTCAAAGGCTCCCGCAAGGGCACGCCGTTCGCCGCGCAGGTTGCGGCCCAGAACGCCGCCCAGCTCGCGCAGGAGCACGGCGTCCGTTCGGTCGACGTGAGAGTCAAAGGCCCGGGCGCCGGACGCGAGTCCGCCATCCGCGCGCTGGCCGCGTCCGGACTCGACATCAAGTCGATCAAGGACGTCACGCCGATCCCGCATAACGGTTGCCGTCCGCCCAAGCGTCGCAGAGTTTGAAACGGGTGTCGGTGTCGGCTGTCAGCTCTCGGGAGCACGAAGTTCCCGACAGCCGAGAGCCGACACCCGACAGCCATTCTTGGTTTTCCGGCACGTGTAGTGCCGGACAGCAGTTCCGTACGGCGTGCAGCAGCCGTCGTACACGCGGCGTTCCATGGTGGGACGAGCGCGAACTTCAGGAGGTCTAGTGGCACGTTACTCGGATCCCGTTTGCCGGCTCTGCCGGCGAGAGGGAATGAAGCTGTTTCTCAAAGGCGACCGCTGTTTCAAGGATAAGTGCTCGATCGAGCGTCGCAACTACGCGCCGGGCCAGCATGGCCGCCGCCGTTCCAAGGTCCTCGGCTACGGAATCCAGCTTCGCGAAAAACAGAAGGTCAAGCGCATCTACGGCTTGCTGGAAAAGCAGTTCCGTCTGTATTTCCAGAAGGCGGCCGGCAAGACCGGCATCACCGGCGACAATCTGCTTCGCCAGCTCGAGCTGCGGCTCGATAATGTCGTCTACTCGCTCGGCTTCGCCGCCTCGCGGGCCCAGGCTCGCCAGCTCGTCCGCCACGGCCACATCGAAGTGAACGGCAGGAAAATCAACATCCCGTCCTATCAGGCCCGCAAAGGGGACGTCATCCAGGTTCGCGAAAAGAGCCGTAAGAACGACCAGATCCGCCAAGCTGTCGAAACCGCCAGCGGACGCGGCATCCCTTCATGGCTCGAGCTCAATCCCGATCAGTTCCTCGGGCGTGTGAATGATCTTCCCAAGCGCGAAGACATCCGCCTGCCCATCCAGGAACAGCTCATCGTCGAACTCTACTCGAAGTAACCAATCTGGCTGTCGGCTCTCAGCTGTCGGCTCTTGGGATGATTTGTTGTCCCGAGAGCCGACAGCCGAGAGCCGAGAGCTTACAAGTGAGGAGGCCGCGCACATGTTGTGGTCAGATTTCCAGAAACCGAAAAAGCTCGATTACGATGCCGAAACCCTTACCCCGAACTACGGCCGTTTTACCGCCCAGCCGTTCGAGCGCGGCTTCGGTACGACGATCGGCAATGCGCTCCGCCGCGTGCTGCTCTCATCCATTGAAGGCGCCGCGATTACCGCAGTCCGCGTCGAAGGCGTGCTCCACGAGTTCTCATCCCTCACCGGCGTCGTCGAGGACATGACCGACGTCGTTCTCAACCTCAAGCAGGTGCCCTTCCGCCTGCACGGCGAAGGTCCGAAGACGCTGTACCTCGAAAAGAAGGGGCCGGGCGTCGTCACGGCCGCCGACTTCGAGGAAGACTCCGACATCGAGATCCTCGATCCGACCGCGCACATCGCCACGCTGTCGAAGGAAGGCTCGCTGAAGCTGGAAGCGCGTCTGAAGCGCGGCCGCGGCTACCAGGTCGCCGACCGCAATTCCGACGGCGATCTGCCGCTCGGCTACATCCCGATCGACTCGATCCATTCGCCGGTCCGCCGCGTGAACTATCACGTGGAAGGCGCCCGCGTCGGCCAGATGACCGACTACGACAAGCTGGTCCTCGAAGTGTGGACCAACGGCGCCGTCTCGCCGCAGGAAGCGGTCGGCCTCGCCGCCGACCTTCTCGGCGATCACCTCCGCATTTTCAGCCAGTTCGAAGCGCGCGGTGAGGAAGCCGAGGATGTGGCGATGCCGGACGTCGATCCGCGCATGGCCGAGATGCTCACGAAGCCGATCGAAGAGCTCGACCTCTCCGTCCGCTCCGCCAACTGCCTCAAGAACGCCAACATCCGTACGCTCGGCGATCTTGTGCAGCGCACGGAGCGCGAGATGCTGTCGACGAAGAACTTCGGCCGCAAGTCGCTCGACGAGATCAAGGACGTTCTCGCCTCGCTCGGTCTGTCGTTCGGCATGACCAAGGCGCCGCGCGGCGCCGAGATGCGCGACTAGTCTCCGCCGGCTGAGGAAAGTGAAGGGAACGCAATGAGACACGGAATGGTCAACCGCAAGCTGGGACGCACGAGCGCGCATCGCAACGCGCTGTTCCGCAACCAGCTCGCCTCTCTGATCGACAGGGAACGCATCATCACCACGCTGCCGAAGGCGAAAGAGCTGCGTCCGCAGATCGAACGCCTCATCACGCTCGCGCGAACCGACAGCGTCCACAATCGCCGTCAGGCCGTCCGCGTCGTCGACGAGTCGATGGTCGCGAAGCTGTTCGACACCCTCGGGCCGCGCTTTACTGATCGCCCGGGCGGCTACACCCGCATCATCAAGCTCGGACCTCGCCGCGGCGACGCTGCCGAAATCGCCATCCTCGAGTTCGTCGATTTCAAACTCGAGACCGAGGTGAAGGAAGAGGCGCCGGCGAAGAAGGGCAAGGCTGCGCCGAAGAAGGCCAAAGCCAAGGCCGACGCTGACGAGGACGAAGAGGAAGAAGCTCCGAAGAAGAAGTCCTCGAAGAAAGCTGCCCCCAAAAAGGAAGCGGCCGAGAAGCCAAAGAAGAAAACCACCACAAAGAAAAAAGCCAAGTAACGGCAATCCCGAAGGCCCGCCCCGCGCGGGCCTTCGCATTTGTGTCGCAGTTCGATTTCGCCGACCATAGGCGCATGATCGAAATCGCTCTTCGCGTCGTCGACATCTATCACAACGACAACGTCACCAGTTTCCAACGCGCCGCCGACTCCGGAATCTGGGGCATCATCCACAAGGCCACGACCGGCGCGACCGGGAAAGACTCCGAATACGCGAACCGCCGTCAGCCCGCGCTCGACGCCGGCCTTCTCTGGGGCGCGTATCACTGGGGAACGAACGCCGACGTCTCCGCGCAGGTCGAGAACTTTCTCAACATCGCCGATCCCGACGACACGACTCTCGTCGCCCTCGACTTCGAAGAAACCGAGGGAAATCAGATGACCCTCGATCAGGCGCGCGAGTTTCTGACCTCGGTTGGCAACGCGCTAGGCCGCAAGCCGGTTCTCTACTGCGGCGGCCTGTTCAAAACGGAGATGGGCGACGATGTCGATCAGTTCTTCGGCTCGCACCGCCTCTGGCTCGCGCAGTACGGCCCCAACCCCTTCGTACAGGCGAGTTGGGAAAGCTACTGGCTCTGGCAATACACCGACTCGCTCACCGGCCTCACCCCGAACAGCGTCGACGGCATCCCCGGCGACGCCAACGGCAATCTCGATTGCAACTCGTACGCGTTCACGAAGGAGCAGCTCACCGAGGAGTGGGCGTCGTAACGACTACAACTTCAGCCGCCGCAGCGTGGTTGTGAGGTCGCCGTCGTTTACCGGAATGGCCATCGACGTGTCGCGGGCGTGCGAGACAGCGGCGCCGGCGGGCGGGAGGCCGTACGAGGCATCGAGGATCACGGCATCGATCGCTTCGTCGCGGGTTAGATCGATGTCGATGGTCGCCTCGGATGCTCCGCGGATTCCGACTCGGTGCCATCCCGGGCCGAAACCGGAACCGCGCGAGCTGGGTGGAGGTGCGATTCCGTTCACTCGCAGCGATGCGAACGACGGCGCGTGGAAGATGAGGGAAACGCGCGGCGCGTTGCGGTTTGAGCGGATGTGCAGCGTGAGATGCCGTCCGTTCTGCTTCACATCGCGCACCACCTGCACCTCGGCCGGCGGAATCGCCAGCTCCGGTGCGGACGCGAGGTACGCGCGCGACGGCGGCATCGTCCATTCGTAGGTCTTCTGCGGCACTTCCGTGAAGTGCGCGGAGCGTGCGATTTCGGGGCGCATCACATCCGTCTGCCAGCGCGGACCGACGCCGTCGTCGACGTATTCGATGTTGATGTGGCGCGGCGAGTTCGTCTCGTACGTCGGCACGATGAGAGCCATGCCGATGCAAGCGACAATCGCGGCTGCGATCGACGCGACGAGCGGACGCCGCAACGCGGTCACCGCGGCAAGAAACGGCGCGAACGTCGTGGCAGCGAGCGCGATCAGGACCGCGATCACCGGCAGAATCGGGCGGCCGAGGGCGTCGTACAGGGCGAGGCCGAACGGGAAGATGAGGATGGCGGCGACGACGGCGCAGACGATCGCGGCAGTCCCTTCATGCAGCCGAAACAGCGCGCAAATCGCGCACGCAATCGCCGGAACGATGGCCAGGTAGCTGCCGCCTGGAAGGACGATCGCGAGCGCGATGGCGATGGCTGACCAACAGAGTGCCTGGCCGAAAAAGAGTCCGCTGACACCGGCATACGCGGCCAGACGCTGCGCGATGACGATCGCCATCAGCAATCCGGCCAGCCACGCCGCCGCGATCATCGGCCCGGGATGCGCGACCCACACGGCGCCGTTCGCGCGAAGGCCCGCCAGCCAGTTGACTGCGACTTCGACCACGAACGCGGCGATGAGCGACAGAAAGAATCCGGCCACGCCGATCGTGATCGAACGCGGCCGGGTCCTCAGATAGAACGCGGCCACGAGCAGCAGTACGAATGCGACGATGGCGACGGCGAGCGAAAACGTCTGCGGCCACCAGATCACGAAGAATGAGAGCACGTCGAACCAGACCGCGTTGCCGCTGCTGGTCTGGCGGAGATCGATTCCGGCGAGAGCGCGCGCCATCGCCATCGCGTGATCGCCGTGATGCTGCACGGTCGACGGCGTCACGTTCGCGAAGTTGTCGAGCGGCGAGTGGTAGTGAACGGGCCGGCCGATAAAGCCGAAACCAATGCCCGCCAGACCGGCGCGTTTGAATACCGTAAGGTCGGTGTCGTTCGGCAGCAGCTCGTAGATGTCGTAGTAGAGAGAGCTTGTAGCCGGCCGCGGGAGTGCGTTCGCGATGACGCGCGCGAGCCAGACATTGCCTCTGCTGGTCTCAAAGAGGTAGCTCGGTCCGCTCGTGCCGCGCGCTTCGACGTTGATGACCGCGGCGGCATTGCGCAGGAGTGCGGCATCGCCCACAAATCCTTCCGCCCCGAGCAGCCCGGGCTCCTCGGCATCCGTGACCAGGTAGATGATCGGATTGCGGAAGTGTTCATTGCGCAGTGCGCGTGCGGTTTCGAGAAGCGTCGCCGCGCCCACGCCGTCATCGGAAACGCCGGGACCAGCGGCGACCGAGTCATAGTGCGCGGCGAGCAGGAGCGCGTTCGGCCGCGCATCGCCGGGTGTGCGCGCGATGACGTTCGCAACCGGCGAACACGTCAGCCACGGGCTGCACGCGAAGGAGCGCTGGATCATGACGTCGTAGCCGAGCGTACGGAACTGCGCGGCGAGGCGATCGCGGATGGCGTCGTGCGTCGCCGTGCCGACCGGATGCGGAACGTCGCCGACGAGGACATCGCGTTCGAAGTGCAGCGCTCGCGCGGCGGAGAACTCGGTCGCCGGCGCGCTTTCCGGCAGCGGCGCGGGACCGGACATTCTTACGAACAATGTCCCGGCGATCGCGGCGAGAAGGACAAACAAGAGCGCCGAGGCGCCGCCGCGTTTCACGGAGCGGATTGTAGCTGCAACCCATGGCCTTCCGCGCCGTACACCGCAATATGTTCAAGCGCATCCTGCTTTCCGCCATCCTCACAATCGCCGCCGCGGCCGCGAACGCATCGACGCTCGATCAGGCCTTCGACCGCACGTTCGACGTTCGTCCTGGCGCGGTCTTTTCGCTGACAAATACGAATGGTCACATCACCGTCCGCGCGTGGGATCAGCCGCGCGTTCGCGTCCATGCCGTCAAGCACGTCGAGAGCCGCGATTCCGAGGCCGCGCGCGATGCGATGAAGGCGCTGACGCTCGACCTGTCGCAGCCGAACGGTGGCCTGCGTATCGACACGAAGTACCCGAAGCACAACGACGGCATCTTCGAGTGGATCGCCGGCACGAACGTGAGCATGTCGGTGACCTACGAGGTGACGGTTCCGCGCACGATGGACCTTCAGATCGAGAATACGAACGGCGCGATCGAGGCCAGCGACGTCCGCGGCTCGCACAAGATCGAGACGACCAACGGACGCATCACGCTGGCGCGCTGCGCCGGCGACGTCGACGCGGAAACGACGAACGGGACAATCGAGGCCGAGCTCACCGCGGTCAACAGCGGTCGCGGCGTCCGCCTGGAGACGACGAACGGCGGCATTCACGCGCGCCTGCCGCGCACCTTCGCCGCGCGCATCGACGCCGCCAACACCAACGGCTCGATCGAAAGCGACCTCCCGGTGACGACGAGCGGCTCGCAAAACAAGCACTCACTTCACGGGACAATGAACGGCGGCGGCCCGGAACTGCGGCTGCGGACGACAAACGGATCGATTCACATCAACGCGATTTAGGGAGTGGGGAGTGGGGAGTCGGAGCTTTGGCTTTCCGTTATCTCCGACACCCGATACCCGATACCCGAAACCCGACACCCGCGTTACGCGTGCACGCCCGGCGCTTCGTGGCCGCTGGCGTTCACGTACTCCACGTAGCTCCCGCCGTACACCCTCGGCGGCGCGCCGCGCTCCTCGGGGAGCTCGAGCACGCGATTCGAGAGGCCGCGCAGGAACATGCGGTCGTGGGAGACGAAGAGCATCGTCCCTTCGAAGTCGTGCAGCGCTTCGACCAGCATCTCCTTCGTGGCGAGATCGAGATGGTTCGTCGGCTCGTCGAGGACGAGGAAGTTCGGCGGATCGAGCAGCATGCGCGCGAGCACGAGCCGCGAGCGCTCGCCGCCGGATAGCGAGCGGATCTTCTTCTCCACCTCGTCGCCGGAGAACTGGAACGCGCCGAGGAGGCTGCGCAGCGTGCCGATCGATTCGAGCGGAAAGTCTTTCTGGATCTGCTCCCAGACGGTGAGGTTCGGATCGAGGACATCGAAGGCTTGCTGCGAGAAGTAGCCCATCTTCAGCGACGCCCCGAGGCGGACGGAGCCGGCGTCGGGATCGAGCGAGCCGGAGACCATCTTCAACAGCGTCGATTTGCCGGCGCCGTTCTTTCCCATCACGCACCACCGCTCGCCGCGGCGAACGAGGAAATCAAAGCCGTCGTAGATCGGCCGCTTGCCGTACGACTTCGAGACGCCTTTCAGCGTGACGACGTCGTCGCCGGAGCGTGGCGGCTTGCGGAAATCGAACTTCATCGTCTTCCGCTTTTTCGGCGGCTCCAGTTTTTCGATTTTGTCGAGCGCCTTGACGCGGCTCTGCACCTGCGCGGCCTTCGCGGCATGCGCGGCGAAGCGGTCGATGAAGCGCTGCTCCTTGGCCAGCATCGACTGCTGCCGCGCGTAGGCCGCCTCGCGGTTCGTCTCGCGAATGGCACGCTCGCGCTCGTAGAACTCGAAGTTGCCGGAGTAGGTGACGAGATCGCCCTCATCGATCTCGACGATCTTCGTGACGACGCGGTTCATGAACTCGCGGTCGTGCGACGTCATCAGCAGCGAGCCGTCGTAGCGCTTGAGAAAATCCTCGAGCCAGATGATCGACTCGATGTCGAGGTGGTTGGTCGGCTCGTCCATCAGTAGCACGTCGGGGCGGCCGAGGAGGACTTTGGCCATGGCCACGCGCATCTTCCAGCCGCCGCTGAGCGCGCCGACATCGCCGTCGATGCGGTCATCCTCGAAGCCGAGTCCGTGCAGCACTTCTCTCGCGCGCGCTTCGAGCTCGTAGCCGCCGAGGTGCGCATAGTCTTCCTGCACGTGTCCGAAGCGATCGAGGATGGCGTCCATTTCGTCAATGCGATCGGGATCGGACATCGCGTTCTGCAGCGCTTCGAGCTCATGATGGAGATCGCCGAGCCGTCCGCTGCCGGCGATCGCTTCATCGAGCACGGAGCGCCCAGACATCTCCTCGATGTCCTGGCGGAAGTAGCCGATGGTCATCTTCTTCGGCACGGAGACGTCGCCATCGTCCGGCGACTCCTCGCCGACGATCATGCGAAAGAGCGTGGTCTTGCCCGAGCCGTTCGGCCCGACGAGTCCCGCGCGCTCGCCGGGATTGAGCTGGAACGATGCGTCGACAAAGACGAGCTGCCGCCCGTACTGCTTGGAAATTCTGCTGAGGCTGATCATGAACGCGCGCGAGAACGCCTGCGCGTATGACTGCATTTCGGCCGCACAGCTTCGATGCCGTCCGCGGTGACGCGATAGCGAAACGGGATGACGGCGAGATCGAGCGGAGGCGTGATGCGCGGCATCACGCGGCGGACGACCGGTACACGAACCTCGAACGGATCGGCGGGCCGTGGCTCGATGCTCAGAACCGCGCTGAGCATCGCGGCGCGAAGGGGGGCGTTGGGATCAGACATGTTTCTCTGAGAACCACCCCGGGGACGGCTACACTTCCCCACATGCCGCCAACTCTCGCGAACGGGAAGAGCTGCTACATCGAAATCCCAGCCACCGACATCGAGCGTTCCGCCGATTTCTACACGAAGGTGTTCGGCTGGACTACGCGCAAACGCGGCGATGGCCATCTCGCCTTCGACGACACAACCGGCCAGGTCAGCGGAACGTGGGTGACCGGCCGTCCGCCATCGCCGGCTCCAGGCCTTCTCATCTACATCATGGTCCACGACATCAACGCGACGATCGAAGCCATCATCGCGAACGGCGGCGAGATCGTGCAGCGGGTCGGCGCGGATGCCCCGGAGATCACTGCACGCTTTCTCGATCCCGGTGGAAACGTGCTGGGGCTGTATCAGCAACCAGCTTAAGACAGCGGCCACTTAGCGGTCGATGATTTTCCGGAGAGCCTGCGTAAACACTTGTGTGTCGAGAAAGTAATTCGGATACGACTTCTTGAGCGCTGATAGTGACTCGACGGCGACCAGAACCGCCTGCGCACCCGGCGCGAGCGTCTTTTCGATCTGTAGATAGTGATCGGTGGCTCGTTCGAGCTGTTCTTTCTGATAGCCGAAAACTGAAAGCGCTTCCTGTGAGGGAGTCAGCGACAGCAAAAAGTAATACGCCTTCGCCATCTGCGTGTCTTCGGCGATTTTCAGTGCTTCGCCGTATGCACCGAGTCTTTTCCTGACGTCGAGATCGACCTCTAACTGGCGGACAGAATCTGTCAGTTCTCGCGGATCGTCAGGCGTCTCGGGGACTATTTGCGTGCGCTCCGTTAGTGCGAATGCCGAGCCGGTCAGCGCGAAAAACCGGAGCCATTTCTCCGAGCCCTCGCTTGACTTGAGCGATTGCTGCAGAAATGTACCCACTGTCTCGACGGCAGTCGCCCACGCATGTTGCAGGCGCGTCCGAAGCTGAATTTCGATTGCACGGCCGTTGTAATCGGGATTGCGGTCGCTCTGATACCTGTAGACGAGATGGATTCCGCGATAGCCGGAGGCCTTTGGCTCGGAGATATAGTCCTTCTCGCTCACAAATTCATGCTGCTGTTCGCTTCGAGCGTATGCCGCGCGGACTTTTCGAACCTGTGCTACAGATTCGAGAATGGCTCGACAGCCACCGATGTCCTGCATTCGTGAAAGGTTCATCGACGAAAACCGGCGCAATTTCAGAACGATCGATGGAACGCGTTTCAGCCGCTGTGCGACTAAGGCGTGCTCATAGATGCGCCGCGCGCGCGTTCGCAACCCCATCTGGATCGTGTTAAGGGGGAAACTGTGAACGGCGCGCCAGTTGTTCAGGACGTCCAGCGCAATGTCAATTTCCTCGGGCGTGCCGACGCCGCTGGCCAGCAGCCGTCCGGCTGCGTCTACCTGTCCCTTGCTGCAGTCCAGCGTCGTCCAGTTCATCTGCGAATCGTGACGATTCGCATTCTGACACACGGCTTTAGAGACGTTTCACTCCGGCGTGATGTACGCGCCGCAGATCCCGCCATCTACGAGGAACGAGGTTCCAGTAACGAACGACGACTCGTCACTCGCCAGGAACAGCGCTGCGTTGGCCATCTCCTCGGCGCGCGCGAAGCGGCCCATCGGGATGTGGACCAGTCGCCGGTTGCGGCGGGCGGGATCCGCCAGGAGCTCGGCCAGGAGCGGCGTTTCGACGGGGCCGGGGCAGAGGGAGTTGGCGCGGATGTTCTGGCGGGCAAACTCCACGGCGATCTCGCGCGTCATCGCAAGCACGCCTCCCTTGCTCGCGGTGTAGGCGATCTGCGGGACGGCGGCGCCCATGATGGCGACGAATGACGCTGTATTAATGATCGAGCCGCCGCCGGCGCGGAGCAGGGCGGGGATCGCGTACTGGCATCCGAGGAAGACGCCTTTCAGGTTGACGTTGATCACCATGTCCCAGATCGCCTCGGTGGTGTTCGTGACCGATTCGTCGTTGGGATGAAAGATGCCGGCGTTGTTGAAGACGACGTTGAGCTTCCCGAACGTCTCCTCGGCGAACTTCACCATCGCTTCGCAATCGGATGCTTTCGAGACATCGGCGGCAAACGCGCGAGCGTTATCGCCGATCTCGTTCGCAGTCGCCTCGGCCGCCTCTTTCTTCAGATCAACGACGATCACTTTGGCGCCTTCCTTCGCGAAGAGGAGGCACGACGCTTTGCCGATTCCGGAGCCGCCGCCGGTGATTAACGCTACTTTGTTTTGCAGTCGCATCTGTTCTCCAACTACGCCATTTCAAAGTATCTGCGCCGCTCCCAATCGGTGACGACGGCGTCGAATTTTCGTTGTTCGGTTCGGAAGAAGTGGAGGTAGTGATCGACGACTTCTTCGCCGAAGACCTCGCGCGCGAAGGCGCTCTCGGACAGTGCCGCGATCGATTCGTTCAACGAGTGCGGCATGTGCGGCAGGTCGGACGCGGCTTTGTAGACGTCGCCTTCGAATGCCAGCGGCGGCTCGATGTGATTGGTGACACCGTCCAACCCCGCGGCGATGGCGGCGGCGAAGGCGAGGTAGACATTCGCGTCGGCGCCGGGTGCGCGGCATTCGATGCGCAGCGACGGGCCGCTGCCGACGATGCGGAATCCGGCGGTGCGGTTGTCGAAGCTCCAGGCGATGCCGGTCGGTGCGAACGAGCCTTCCACGTAACGTTTGTATGACGACGGATACGGTGCGAAGAACGCGAACAGCTCGCGGATGTGCTTCATCCATCCGCCGAGGAACCAGCGGAAGGTTGGCGAGCATTGGATGGAACCGAGTGACTCGTTTCCGGCGAACTGCGGCTTCTTCCCTTTCTCGTCCCACAGCGACATGTGAATGTGGCACGACGAGCCGGCGTAGCGCTCATCCCACTTGGCCATGAACGTGATGGCGTGGCCCTGCTGCCACGCGATCTCCTTCGCCGCATGCTTGTAAATCGAGTGCCGATCGGCCATCTCCAGCGCCTCGGCATATCGCAATCCAATCTCCTGCTGCCCCGGTCCCCATTCGCCTTTCGACGATTCGACCGGCACGCCGGAGCGTTCGAGGTGCGAACGAATCGCGCCGACGAGATGCTCTTCCTTCGTGCCCTGAAGGATGTGGTAATCCTCGATCACGCGGCCGATCGGCGTGGCGTTGATGAAGCGTTTTTCGGCGATGGTCTCGTACGAATCCTTGAAGACGTACAGCTCCAGTTCCGACGCCGCCATGACCGCGAAGCCAAGGCCGGCGGCGCGTTTGAGTTGATGCCGCAGCATGCTGCGCGGCGCGACAGAAACCAGTTCATGCTCGTGCTCGCGGTAGACGTCGCACAACACGAGCGCCGTTTTCGGCAGCCATGATGCGACGCGCAGCGTTTCGAAATCGGGGATGGGACGGAAGTCGCCGTAGCCTTTCGCCCACGAGGTGAAGGCGTAGCCGGGCACCGGATCCATGTCCATGTCGCACGCGAGCAGGTAATCGCACGCGTGCATGCCGTGCTTGAGGATTTCATCGACGAAGAAACGTCCGACCAACCGCTTGCCGACGAGGCGTCCGTACATGTCCGGAAAGGCGGCGATGACGGTATCGATCTCGTCGTCAGCGACGAGGCGTTTGAGGGTGTCGGTGTCGATGCGGCCGGTCATGGTTGTTGTCGGTTGTCTGTTGTCGGGCGAGACGAGAACTCTTCGTGCTCCCACTCTGGACAACCGACAACGCTCTTGTCAGCTTACGTCCACATACACCGTCTTCCACTCCGTATATGCATCCAACGCCGCTAGCCCCAGTTCCCTCCCGATGCCGCTTTGTTTGACGCCGCCGAAGGGCGCTTCGAGATGGACGCTGCTGCCGGAGTTGATGGAGATATTGCCGGTCTCGAAGGCGCGGGCGACGCGGAGCGCGCGGGCGACGTCGCGTGTCCAGATCGAACCGGACAGACCGTACTGCGAGTCGTTGGCCAGGCGCACGCCATCGTCCTCGGAATCGAACGGCATCACGGTTACGACAGGCCCGAAGATTTCTTCGCGGGCGATGGTCATGTCGGGATCGACGTCGAGGAAAACGGCGGGATCGAGATATGTGCCGGCGCCTTCGTGCTTGTCGCCACCCGTTGCGAGCGTCGCTCCTTCGGACCGGCCCGCGGCGATGTACGACAGAACGCGCTCGCGGTGCGCGGCGGTGACCAGCGGTCCCATTTCGGTTTCATCATCGAGCGGATCGCCGACGTGCACATTTCCGAACGCCTCGATGAGCGATTTCGAGAAGCGGTGATAAATCGATCGCTGCACGAGGATCCGGCTGCGCGCGCAGCAGTCCTGGCCGGCGTTGCCGAGTGATGAGAAGACAGCCGATGCGACGGCGCGGTCGAAATCGCAGTCATCGAAAATCAGATTCGCCGATTTGCCGCCGAGCTCCAGGCTGACGCGTTTGATGTCGTGCGATGCCAGCTCCATCACGCGTTTGCCGACTTCCGTCGAGCCGGTGAAGGCCAGCTTGCGCACGAGCTGATGGGTGAGGATCGCTTCACCGACGACCGACCCCGGTCCGGTCACGACGCTGAAGACGCCTTCGGGGATGCCAGCTTCGAGCGCCAGTTCGGCCAGGCGCAATGCGGTCATCGGAGTTTGTTCGGCGGGCTTTAGGACGACCGTGTTTCCCATCGCCAGCGCCGGCGCGGACTTCCACGACGTGATCGCGATCGGGAAGTTCCACGGCACGATGATTCCGCAGACGCCTACCGGCTCGCGGAAGGTCATCAGCACGCCGGGCGCCGCGCCGGGGATGGTCTGGCCGCCCACTTTGTTCGTGGTGCCAGCGTAATACTCGAAGCAGTTTGCGGCGAGTCCGACCTCATCGCGCGAATCGCGGATCGGCTTCCCGACGTTGCGCGACTCCAGCCTCGCCAACTCCTCGGCGTTCTCACGAATGAGTTGCGATAAGCGCAGCAGCATCCGTCCGCGATCGCGCGTGTTGATCGCGCGCCACTTCGGAAACGCCGCGGCCGCGGCGCGAATCGCGCGATCGGCGTCATCGGCCGTGGCTTGCGGAATCGAGGCGAGCATTTCTCCCGTCGCCGGCTCGATCAATGCGAATGCGGACACGCGGGCTGTGCAGTGCAAGAACCAAGCGCAGGGTAAAAGGCTTTGAACCACAAAGACACAAAGGACACGAAGAAAATCTCCGTGTTCTCTTTGTACCTTTGTGGTCAAACGCTTTTGAAACGCCGCCGCCCTTCGCCGCACTATCCGGAGACGTAAAATTCGCCAGGAGGAGATCGCCATGTCCAAACACCTAGTCCGTTTTTTCGTCGTGTTGCTTTTGAGTACGTCGCCGTTGTTTGCGCAGCTCACCATTGGCTCGCCGTTTTCGACGAGTCCGAACGCGAGCGACTCGAACATCGCGCCCACTCGGACCGACATCGACCTCGTCGGTCCTGCCAGCGGCACGGGAACGGTCACTTCGGTACACGTCTTCTGGTCGCAGTCCGGATGCTCGAACGCGATCAAGATCAAGTTTTTCCATCGCAGCGGAAATACGCTCACGATGACCGCCGAGAGAGGTCCATTCAATTCGGGCAGCGGTGATATCAACCTTGCCATGTCGCCCGCAGTGCCGGTTCAGCAGGGCGATTTGATCGGCGTCGCACGCGTTGCCGCCTGCGGTAACCCGGGGACGTTCTTCGGCTTTCCGACGGCCGGTCACGTCGAATTTCCGTCCGACGTGACGGGCAGCGTCGACCTTTCCGCCGGTACGGCATCCGCAGCGCCCCTCGCGCTCAGCGGCAGCGGGCCCGCTGCTACGGAGC
>DATART010000109.1:0-8151 GCA_036264035.1 Thermoanaerobaculia bacterium
CCGGACGGGGGCGCGTCGCAGCGTGATGCGCACCGTGTCGCAGCCGGACGGGGGCGCGTCGCAGCGTAATGCGCACCGCGTCGCAGTGCGACGAGGCCGCGTCGCAGCGTGATGCGCACCGCGTCGCAGTGCGACGAGGCCGCCTCGCAGCGTGACACGCACCGCGTCGCAGTGCGACGAGGCGGCGTCGCAGCGTGATGCGCACCGCGTCGAGTGCGACGAGGCCGCGTCGCGGCGTGACGCACCGCGCGTCGCAGTGCGACAAGCCCACGTCCCAGCGCGACACGCCCCGCATCACCGTGCGGCATGGACCATTTAGCGGTGCAGCGGACCCCACGTAAGAACATGCAGCGAAAAAACTTAGGCCCCTGGACAGCCTTGGCTGTCATTCTCTGACATCCTTGGGGATCAGGCAGCCGGTGAACCGGTGGGCTTCTTACGCCGGCTTCGCCGACGACATCGCGAGGACCGCCTACGCCACCTTGAGCAGCCGCCGCAGTTTCTCGATCAGTTCGGCGGACTGGAACGGCTTCACCAAGTACTCCTCGGCGCCGAGGGCGGCGGCGCGTTTACGGTCTTCTTCGCGCGATTCCGTGGAGATCACCATGATCGGGATCGTCCGGTGGACGGGGTGATTCTTGAGGAATGACACCAACTCCAGGCCGTTGATGTCGGGCATGTTGATGTCGGTGAGGATCGCGTCGAACTTGTGGTGCGGCAGCGTTTTGAGCGCCTCGAAACCGCTGGCTGCTTCGACGATCTCCAGGTCGTACGCTTCCGTGCCGCCTTCGATGATCGTGGTCAGGTAGGCGCGCATCGAGCTCGAGTCTTCGACGACCAGGACTTTCAACTTCGGGCCTTCTCGGCCGCGAAGACCGCGTTGCCGAACGCGTAGCCGGCCTGGCTGAGGAAAATCTCGAGTCCTGTCATGGTGTCGATCGGAGCGTGATGTGCGGCGTTGTCGCCGTACAGAATACCAATCGTGCGCCTGGCGTGCTTGATCGGCAGCGCGACGACCTCGGTCGGCAGCACACCGCCGAGGGAATCGATCAGCGCCACGTTCGCGGCCGTGCGGCGCATCTTGCCGCGATGCGCCTCGCCCGACTCGGCGACGTCGCCGAGGAGCGAGGGCTCTTTGCGCGGGATGCGCAGCGACTTCACGCGGCTCGGCATGTCCGCCGCGCCAAAACCGGAGATGCCGGTGAACTCGGAGTCGCCCGCGATGAAGAGCGCCCCTCGGTCCAGGTACTCCGCCGAAAGCCGCAGGATCGTGGCCGACACTTCGCCGATGTCATTGGGATTCGATAACTCGTTGATGAGCTGCTTGAGCAGACCGAAGCTGCGATCGACGTTCTCTTTTTCCGCCGTCTCGTAGAAGCGCCGGCCGGCGTCGGGATCGAGTCCGCCCGTGTAGCGCTCCCACTGCTGGAACGCGCGCTCGGCGAAGAGCACCAGCTCGTCGGCGAAGAGGCTCAACTCCTCCTCCGCCAATCCCGGTTGCAGCCGCGCAGGCGAGGGCTTGGTCAGATACAGATCGGCGCCGCGACGCAGTAGATCGTGACGGCGCCGCAGGTCGGCCTCGGCATCGATGATCACTACCGGAAGCCGCGGATTCTTTCGTTTCAACTGCTGCAGCAGTACGTCGGACTGGTCGGTCAGTTCGAGGAACGTCACGAAGAACGTGTTCGCGCGAATGTAGTCGCCGATGGCGATGCGCGCATCGTCGATGGTCCCGAACTGCGCGATTTTCACGCGGCTTCGCCCGAAGGCGCGACGGGCCGCCACGCGAATCAACGGATTGCGCTCGAAGAGCACGACGTTGCGGTACGTCGCGTCCGGCGACTCCACTTCGATCAGTCCGCCGGCGACTTTGAACTGGCCCGATGACGTTCGCGGCTTCGCTGCCGGTTGCGGCGCCGGCTCCTCGACGGGAGGGAGCGGCTCATCGACGGACGGAAACGGCTCCTCATCCGGTACCGGCGTGAACGTTTGCTCCTCCCGCTCCTCGGGTGTCGGAAACGGCAGGATGTTGTCGTCGGGAACGAGCGCCAGCACCGGCTCTTTTGCGTGTCCGAGGCCGAGGTCGAGCGTTGGCGCCGGCGTCTCGGCGGCGGAGCGCAGCAGCGCCTTGCCGACTTTCAGCGACTCTTCGAGACCGCGCAGCGGCTTGAGTTTCTCGCCATCCGCGGTGCCGACGATCCTCTGCGGTGCAAACCCGCCTTCCTTGAAAATCGCATCGGCGTCGTACTCGACGTCGAGCGGTCCCACGTGGTCGCTGAGGATGAAATTGAATTCGCCCTCGCGGCTCTGCAGCAGCGGCGCGACGACGCCCACGACGCGTTCATGAATAGCCGTGGCCAGATCGGCCGCGGTGATGATGTTCATGTCGACCGCCGCGGTGCCGAGCGGGATACCGCTCTCCTCCATCTGCCGCAACCCCGGCGCCGCCGCCTCGGGGATCGAGCCGCGCGCGACCAGAAACGTCAGCAGGTCGGAGTGCTCCGGCGAAGACGCGTTCACCACCAGCCCCTGCCGGAACATCACCGTATGCCGTCCGCGATCGTCGACGATCTCCAGCACGCCGGTGCGCCGGCTGAGGTAGACGATCTGAACGATGTCGGTAAGCGATAGATCTTCGAGACGGCCGAGAAGACTCACGTCGCGAGATTGTAGCGTTTCAAAATCCCGTCGAGGATGCCGTTGATGAACTGCGACGATTTGTCGTTGCCGAATTTCTTGGCGATCTCGATGGCCTCGTCGATCACGACCAGCTTCGGCGTCTCGCTCTCGTGCAGGAATTCGTAGACCGACAAGCGGATGATGTTGCGGTCGACCACGGCCATCCGCGAGAGCCGCCAGTTCTCCGCCTGGGCCTGGATCATGCCGTCGATGTCGGAGAGGTGATCGACGGTGCCGCGGAAGATTTTCGCGGCGAATTCGCGCGTGTTCGGCTTCGACTTCTGCAGGTCCTCGAACGTGTCGATGATCATGTCCGGAACGTTGCCGGAGAGGTCGTACTGATACAGCATCTGCACGGCCAGCTCCCGTGCTTTCCGGCGCGCTCCCATCTACGTGTCCTCGCTGCGAAGCGCGCGCCACAGATTGGCCATTTCGATGGCCGCCAGCGCCGCCTCCCACCCCTTGTTCCCGGCGCCGGGCGATGAGCGCTCCACGGCCTGTTCGAGTGTGTTGCACGTGATCACTCCGAAGGCGACCGGAAACTTCGCATTCGTGGCGACGCGCGACAAATCGTTCGTAACCTGCGCGGAGATGAAGTCGAAGTGCGGCGTGTCGCCGCGAAGAAGACAGCCGAGGGTGACGATGGCGTCGATGTCGTCGACGTCGATCAGCTTCGCGGCGAGCGTCGGAATCTCGAACGCGCCAGGGACGCGATACACGCGAACCGCATCGTCCGCCGCGCCGTGCCGCGACAGGCAGTCGAGCGCGCCGCGCAGCAGTCCGTCGACGATCTCGTCATTGAATCGGCTGGCGATGACCGCGAAGCGCAGACCTTCAGCGTTGTGATCACCTTCAAAAGAGCGAGGCATTGCGGCGCGGATTATATGTGCGACGGCGCGGCCGTGTTGTCGGTTGTCGGTTGATTGCGCTGCGGCAGGTTGTCAGGGACGGCAGCCGACAACGCCGCGAAGCCGCAGACAACCGACAACCGATAACGCGCGCGGTTACCGTCCGCTCGCGATCGCCGGCGCGGGGCGATCGTCCTCGCGGTCGTTGTAGTAATTCACCAGCCCCTGATAAATCGCCTCAGCGACGCGCTGGCGGTACTTCTTCGTCTTGATCAGCGCGCGGTCTTTGTCGTTGCCGAGGTTGCAGATCTCGAGGAGGAGGCGGGTGGGGATCAGGTTGTAGCGGATCACCGCCGGCACCCACTCCCGTCCGTTGCGCACCACGTTGTCGCGCACCGGATTGAATGGATGGACTTTCAATCCGTCCGCATCGAATGCATCGATGATCGATTCCGCCAGATCGCGCGACAACCCTTCCGCCGTCAGCGACTCCTTCTCCGAATGCCGCACGACCGGACTCTCGCGCACCTCGGCGCGCGCGAGGTAAACCTGATCGCTCGTTTCGTACGACCCGGTCACGTAGCGCTGGCCGGGGATGTACGCCATCGCACCGCGCAGCGACGGATGCAGCGAGTCGGCGTGAAGGGAGATGAAGACAACCTTCTCGCGCGGCACGGTCGCCTTCATCGCGCGGCGGAAGATCGAGTTGGCCAGATACCAGCGCAGATTGACGCCGACGGCCGGATCGCCGATGACGTACTTCGGCGACGTCAGGACGATGTGATCGGTCGCCTCTTCGAGCTCGTCATCATCAGGGACGTCATAGCCGGCCTGCTTCGACTTCGTCGTGGCCGCCACCGTCGCTCCTGATTTCTTTTCCAGGATGTGCTTGAGACGGCACATCACGTCGTAGACATAGTTCGATTCCCAAACATCGTCGTATGTCGCGCCGACGTCGCGTCCTCCGTGCCCGGCGTCGAGAATCACGTGCACTCCGGCGAGGCCTTTCGCGCGGGGACGGACGGCCAGCTTCGCGCTGGTGCGCTTCGCCTCTTCGCTCGCGACGCGCGCCGGATCGTCGGCCGCCAGATACTCCGGCAGCAGCAGCGACATCGGAATCTTCACGCGATAGCCGATCGGAATCCGCGCCACGTCGTCGATCCCGTTGAATTTGACGATGCGATCGAGCACATCGCCGACGTCTTTCGAATAGACGCGGCCCGTGAATCGAATCGCCACCGACGAATAGAGCGCCTCGCCCTTCTGCAGCCGGTAGACCGCGAACGGTTCGCCGGAGGTCCGGTCGTACGTCAGCGACGGCTGGCCGGGAACGGCCACTGCTTCAGGTAGCGAAACTGCTGCCGCAGCATGACCATCCGCGCCCGCACGCTCTTCCGGATCGTCCTCCGATTTCCGAACCTCGGCTGTCTTCGGTGCATTACGTTCCTCCATTTCACCGCGGCGGAATGCCGCGGTGAGCAACTCCTTCGGGATGAGGATCACGTCACCTTTGCGGGTTGAGAGTCCCTGCGACGAATTCGCGGCGCGGATCGCCGCATAGTTCTCGCCGCGGCCGGTAAACCACTCGGCGATGTTCCAGAGCGATTCGCCTTCGACGCCGTTGCTGCCGACGACGACATGGCGGCGTCCCGCGGCCGTATCGCTGTCGGACGGAAAGAGTGCCGCGGCAACGTCGCGCTGCAGGTTGGGACGGAGGAGGTTGAACGGAATGCGGACGCGCTGCTCGGTGGTGAGATTGCCGCCGGCGTGATTGAACGCGGCGATCTCGTTCCAGCGATCGCCGTCACCGGTGACGCGCTTGGCCAGCCTGCTCCACGCATCCCCGTCGTGCGGCGTGACGACGACTTCGATCGTGTAGTCCGCCGTCAGCGACGCGCGCAATTCGGGCGTAACGGTCTTGAAAGGAGAGGCGGCCAGTACTGCCGCCGGAAGAAGCGCCCCGAGGAGGCCCACCCACCACTTACGCACGGAGGAAAGTGTAGCAGTCAGAGAGTCAAAGACGAAATGTTGAATGTTCAATGTTGAATGTTCAATGTTGAATGGAAGGTGACCCGTTCGATCAATTCAATGTTGAAGGAAGATGACCCCTTCATCCGTCCCTTCATTCAACATTCAACATTGAACATTCAACATTTAACATTTTCTTTTACCGACGCTGCTCGACTCGAAACCGTATTCACATCATGCGCAAGCTCCTCATCCCGCTTCTGCTTTTGCACGCGGCAGCTGCGACCGCGCAGCCGACGGTCAGCGTCGAGATCGACTCAGGAGCGCTTCCGTTCATACACCTCGGCGCCGTCCACGCGGCGCCCGCGGTGGCGATGGCGAAAGATCGGACCGGCGTGGCGATCGCATGGCTCATGCCGAGCGGATTCGGCGATCGAATCTCCGTCGTTCGCCTCGATGCCAGCGGCCACTTCACGGGCCAGGTCCAGAGCATTCCCGCGTCATCCGATTCCCTCGACGTCACCGCTCCTTCCATCGCCGCGGCACCACATGGCGATGGGTTCACGCTGGCCTGGCTCGAAACGTCGAGCACCGCCCCCTCGGTCACGAGAGCGGTGTATTGCCGGCTCGATCGCGATCTGAAGCCTTCCACACTGTCGCTGCTCTCGATCGTACCTTCGGGGTCTACGGGTCCGGCACTCGTGCGCACCGGGAAAACCACATGGATTTCCGCTGCCTCCGCGGCATGGCAGCTCCACGACGACGGCTCGCTCGGCGAGCAGCTCGATGCCGGCATGGCCGCGACCGATATGACCGTCGCCACCGATTTTCCGCAGATCGTTGGCCTGCGTCATGTTCCCACGACCGGGACCACCTGCCCCGTGGCGTGTCGCGTGCCGAGGTGGTTCTGCCTCTGCTCTGGCTCACCAATCATGAACGCTTCGCTGCAGTTCGCCTCCTTGTACAGCATCACCGTCGCAAAGGAATTCGCATTCGACAGCGACGCCGCACCCGCGGTCGGCAGCGATGGCCGCGACGTGGCTCTGGTATGGTTTCAGGACGCGCAGGTGTACGGCGGTTCCGTCGTGATGAGCCGCGTGTCGCCGCCGTCATTCACGGACGCCTCTGCCGGCGTCAATCAATTTCGGGTCATTGGAAGCTTTGGTCCGGACGGCGGGCCGACGCGTCCCGACATCGCCAGCGACGGCGAACGCTACGTGGTGGTCTGGCGGACGCAAACAACGGTTCACTCGCACGACATCGTCGGCGCATCGATCGATCGCGCCGGCAACATCATGCCGCTGTCGATCGCCACGTCGACCGCTGATGAGCGCGATCCATCCATCATTTCCATCGGCGGTGGAACCTTTCTGGTCGCCTACGAAAAAGTCACCTACGCCGAGCGCCATATCGCCGGCCGCTTCGTCACGTTCAACTCCCGTGTCCGGCCGGTGCGGTAAGCGTCTCCTGAAGTTGACAACATTGCTTTTCGCCCAACGTCACTCTACAGCATCAGCGCTTCGAACAGCCTTCCCGACAGCGACGCCTCACCTGCCATCGGCAGCAATGGACGCGATGCCGCTCTGGTCTGGCTCAATGGCTCGCGCACCGGCGGTGACGTCGTGATGAGCCGCCTGCTCCCGCCGTCGTTCACCGACTTCCCGACCAGCGTCCGTCAATATCGCGTCATCGGCAGGTTCGGTCCTGACATCGGTCCAACGCGCGCCGATATCGCCTGCGACGGCGAGCGATATGTCGTCGTCTGGCGTTCGGGCACGGACGGCGGCAGCTCGCATGACATCATCGGCGCGTCGATTGATCGCGCCGGCAACATCCTCCCGATCTCGATCGCCACATCGGCCGCCGACGAGCGCGACCCCGGCGTCATTTCCATGGGCGACGGCACGTTCCTCGTCACCTACGAAAAACTCCAAAACGGAGAACGCCGCCTCGCCGGGAGGTTCGTCACGTTCGGCTCCCGTATCCGCCCGGTTCGGTAAGAACGAAAGGGAGCGCTGGCGTCCCCGCCGGCGTTCCGTGCCATTGGCACTACGCCGGCGGCGCTTCGCGCCAGTAGTTCGTTTCGCGTTCGAAAAAATTCGCGGCGCGGAAGAGAGCCCGTTCGCCGAAATGCGGCGCCATGACCTGCAACGACAGCGGCAGATGATCGCGTGAAAAACCGGACGGGATGGCGATGGCGGGGATGCCGACCAGGTTCGCGGGCGCGGTAAAAATATCCGACAAGTACATCGCCAGCGGATCGTCGGTCTTCGCGCCGATGGCGAACGCAGTCTCGGGCGTGGTCGGCGTCAGCAGGTAGTCGAAACGCGCGAACGCATTCGCGAAATCAGCGCGCAGTTTGGCGCGCACGGCCTGCGCGCGTCCGTAGTACGCGTCGTAGTAGCCGGACGACAGCGCGAACGTGCCGAGCATGATGCGGCGCTTCACCTCGTCGCCGAACCCTTCGCCGCGCGATTCGAAGTAGACCTCGCGCAGCGACTTCGCGCGGTCGCTTCGATGCCCATATCGAATCCCGTCGAACCGCGACAGATTGGCGCTGGCCTCGGCATTCGCGACGATGTAGTAGATGGCGATGGCATAGCCGATGTCGGGCACGCTGGCCTCTTCGACCACCGCGCCGCCGCCGCGAAGGACT